>NZ_JABURH010000087.1:12672-16796 GCF_014762765.1 Alcanivorax sp. | reverse complement strand
AACTTGCCACTCATCCCCTAGCACTTTAAGGCCATGGGACAAAATGTCCAATACCCGCTCCCCATTGCCTTGGCTAGAGTTCCCCTATCCCATAAGCCAACCAGAATAGCCGCCAATGCAAATATTCAAATACTTGCGTGGAGTGTCGCTGACGTTGCTTGTCGCTGCCCTGCTGTCGGGTTGCGATGCAGTCGTGATGTCCCCCTCTGGTGATGTGGCAGTGCAACAGCGGGACCTGATTGTCTGGTCCACCATCCTGATGCTGCTGGTCATCGTTCCTGTCATCGTGCTGACGCTGTGGTTCGCCTGGCGTTACCGCGAATCCAACACCGACGCCACCTACAAGCCGGACTGGACTCATTCCACCGTGCTGGAACTGGTGATCTGGGCGGTGCCGCTGCTGATCATCATCGCCCTGGGGGCGATGACCTGGGTGTATACCCACAAGCTGGACCCTTACCGGCCGCTGGATCGTATTGATGCCAGCACCCCGGTGCCGGCGGATCTGGAGCCGCTCACCGTGGAAGTGGTGGCGCTGGACTGGAAATGGCTGTTCATCTACCCGGAGCAGGGCATCGCCACGGTGAATGAGCTGGCGGCGCCGGTGGATCATCCGATCCGCTTCAAGATCACCGCGTCCACCATGATGAACTCCTTCTTCATCCCCGCCATGGCCGGGCAGATCTACGCCATGGCCGGCATGGAGACCAAGCTGCACGGCGTGATCAACGAGCCGGGCGTCTACCAGGGCTTGTCCGCCAACTACAGCGGTGCCGGCTACTCGCACATGAAATTCCAGTTCCACGGCCTCAGCGAGGCGGACTTTCAGGCCTGGGTGGACAAGAACAAGGCCAGCGGCAACACCCTTAGCCGTGAGGTCTACAAGGAGCTGGAAGTGCCCAGCATCAAGGACCCGGTGAAACGCTACGCCAGCGTCGATCCGACCCTGTACCACGCCATTCTCAACCGCTGCGTGGACCCGGGCACCGTGTGCATGGAAGACATGATGTACCACAGCGGCCATGGCAAGCAGGATGCGGATTCCGCAGACGGGCACGATGCCCACGCCGGCCATGACGCGCATGGAGGCCACCATGAATAAGTGTGTTCCCCTGAATTCAGCTGTAGCAGGTGTCGCCCATGTTTGAAAACCTGGACCTGACCAAACTCATATTCGGACGTCTGACCTGGGACGCGATTCCGTTCCATGATCCGATCATTCTCGCTACCTTTGCCGTGGTGGCAGTGGGTGGTGTGGCCATGCTGGTGGCGATTACCCGCTACAAGCTGTGGGGCTACCTGTGGAACGAGTGGTTTACCTCCATCGACCACAAGAAGATCGGCATCATGTACATCATCCTTGGCCTGGTGATGCTGCTGCGCGGCTTTGCCGATGCCATCATGATGCGCCTGCAGCAGGCCTTCGCCTTCGGCGACAACATGGGCTACCTGCCGCCGGATCACTACGACCAGATCTTCACCGCCCACGGCGTGATCATGATCTTCTTCGTGGCCATGCCGCTGGTCACCGGGATCATGAACTATCTGATTCCGCTACAAATCGGTACCCGCGATGTGGCCTTCCCGTTCCTGAACAACTTCAGCTTCTGGATGACCACCGGTGGCGCGGTGCTGATGATGATGTCCCTGTTCGTGGGTGAGTTCGCCAAGACCGGCTGGTTGGCCTATCCGCCCTTGTCGGGGATATTGCAGAGTCCCGGCGTCGGGGTGGATTACTATATCTGGTCGTTGCAGATCGCCGGTGTGGGTACCTTGTTATCGGGGATCAACCTGCTGGTGACCATCGTCAAGATGCGCGCCCCGGGCATGAGCCTGATGAAGATGCCGGTGTTCACCTGGACGTCCCTGTGCACCAACGTGCTGATCGTGGCTGCCTTCCCGGTACTGACCGCGGTGCTGGGCATGCTGACCCTGGATCGTTATCTGGGCACCGCCTTCTTCACCAACGACATGGGCGGCAACGCCATGATGTACGTGAACCTGATCTGGATCTGGGGTCACCCGGAGGTGTACATCCTGATCCTGCCGGTGTTCGGTATCTTCTCCGAGATCGTGGCCACCTACAGCCGCAAGCCGCTGTTCGGGTACACCTCCATGGTCTACGCCACCGTGGTGATCACCGTGCTGTCCTACCTGGTATGGCTGCACCACTTCTTCACCATGGGCTCCGGGGCCAGCGTGAACTCGTTCTTCGGGATCACCACTATGATCATCTCGATCCCCACCGGGGCCAAGGTGTTCAACTGGCTGTTCACCATGTTCCGTGGCCGCATCAAGTTCGATGTGCCCATGCTGTGGACCGTGGGCTTCATGGTCACCTTCGTGATCGGCGGCATGACCGGTGTGTTGCTGGCGGTGCCGCCGGCGGACTTCGTGCTGCATAACAGCCTGTTCCTGATCGCTCACTTCCATAACGTGATCATCGGTGGTGTGCTGTTCGGTCTGTTTGCGGGTATCACCTACTGGTTCCCCAAGGCCACCGGTTACAAGCTGGACGAGTTCTGGGGCAAGCTGTCCTTCTGGTTCTGGTTGATCGGGTTCTACTTCGCCTTCATGCCGCTGTACGTGCTCGGCCTGATGGGCGTGACCCGTCGTGTCAGCCATTTCGAAGATCAGTCCCTGCAGATCTGGTTCCAGATCGCCGCCTTCGGTGCGGTGCTGATCGCCGTGGGTATCGCTGCTTTCCTGATCCAGCTGATTGTCAGCTTCCGTCGCCGCGAAGCGCTGAAGGATGAAACCGGTGATCCCTGGGATGGCCGTACTCTGGAGTGGTCTACCTCCTCGCCGCCGCCGCCGTACAACTTTGCCTTCACTCCGCGCGTACATGACCTGGACGCCTGGTGGCAGATGAAACAGCACGGCTTCAAGCGCCCGGAATCCGGTTTTATCCCGATTCACATGCCCAAGGGCACCTGGGCGGGTGTCGTGCTGTCGGCGATCAGTGTGGCCTGTGGCTTCGCCCTGATCTGGCACATGTGGCTGGCAGCGGCGGTGACCTTTGTGGCGCTGATCGGCACCGCCATCTACCACACCTTCAATTACGACCGTGACTACTACATCCCCGCGGAGGAAGTAGAACGGATTGAAGCCGAACGAACCAAGGTGCTTGCCAATGTCTGAAGCAACCATGACCGCTGACGTGAAAACGCAGGATGGCCAGCTGGAGTTCCTGGTGAAGGGGGATCACCACCCCCAGAACGGTACGCTGCTGGGCTTCTGGCTCTATCTGATGAGTGACTGCCTGATCTTCGCTTGTCTGTTCGCCACCTATGGCGTGCTGGCGCGCAGCTATGCGGGCGGGCCCACCGGCATGGAGGTGTTCGATCTGTCCCTGGTGGCGATCAACACCTCGTTCCTGCTGTTGTCCTCCATCACTTATGGCTTTGCCATGCTGCAGATGCAGGCCAACCGCCTGAAGGGCACCCTGTTCTGGCTGGCGATCACCGGCCTGTTGGGCGCTGCCTTCCTGGGGCTGGAGCTGTACGAGTTCTATCACCTGATCCACATCGGCGCGACGCCGCAAACCAGCGGCTTCCTCACGGCCTTCTTTGCGCTGGTGGGCACCCACGGCCTGCACGTGTTGTTCGGTATCGTGTGGCTGGTGACCCTGTTGTTCCAGCTCAAGAAGCATGGCCTGATCCCCGAGAACAAGCGCCGGGTGTTCTGCCTGTCCATGTTCTGGCACTTCCTGGACGTGGTCTGGGTGGGTGTCTTTACTTATGTCTATCTGATGGGAGTGCTGCCATGAGTGAGCATACACACGACCACGATCACCACGAGGCGGAAGGCCCCCACGTTACCCTGAAGGAATACGTGATCGGCTTTGTGCTGGCGGTGATTCTTACCGTGATCCCGTTCTGGCTGGTGATGGGCAATGTCTTCGAAAGCTCCACCACCACGGCGCTGCTTATCCTGGCCTTCATGGTGGTGCAGATCTTCGTTCACATGGTGTATTTCCTGCACATGAACTTCCATTCGGAAGGGGGCTGGAACATGCTGGCGTTGATCTTCACGCTGGTGCTGGTGTTCATCACCCTGGCCGGTTCTCTGTGGGTGATGATCAGCCTGAACGCCAACATGATGCCGGGCATGATGTAGGGGGC
>NZ_JABURH010000087.1:0-12462 GCF_014762765.1 Alcanivorax sp. | reverse complement strand
AGGGGGCATGCAGAAACGCCCCATGCGTCGGACAAAAGCTTTTTCATCACAGACTTCACTGAGTAAAACCGCTTAATCTCAGTGTTCTCTGTGGTGAAAAGGGTTTAACGATCTTTCCCCACGTTTGAAGAGGCATTGCCATGGCTCGTCGGCGTCTTCTTTCTTTCCTGTTTCTGTTGTTGTGCCTGGCGGCCTTTGCCGGCTTTATTGCCCTGGGCGTTTGGCAGGTGCAGCGGCTGGCCTGGAAAGAGGATCTGATTGCCCGGGTAGATGCCCGTGTGCATGCGGACCCGGTGCCAGCGCCGGCACAGGGCGACTGGGCAACCGTGAGTAAGGCCGCCCACGAATATCTGCGCGTTGAGCTAACGGGACAGTATCGTGCCGAGGGGATCTCCCTGGTGGCGGCGGCCACGGAAGAAGGGCAGGGCTACTGGGTGATGGTGCCGCTACAACGGGGGGATGGCAGCTGGGTCTACATCAACCGGGGCTTCGTGCCCCAGAGTCAGCGGGAGCAGGCCGGTCGGGGAGACTTTACCCCGGGCGGCGAGGTCTCTGTGGTCGGCTTACTGCGCCTTAACGAACCGGGCGGCGGCCTGTTGCGGGACAATGTGCCCGCTGAGCACCGCTGGTATTCCCGGGATGTGCTGGCCATGGCCGAACGGCACGGGCTGGCACCGGTAGCCCCCTTCTTTGTCGATGCGGATGCCAGTGAGCAACCCGGACCGATAGGGGGGCTGACTGTAATCCGCTTCCCCAATAACCATCGGGTTTACGCCTTCACCTGGTTTGCCCTGGCGCTGGGTGTGATCCTGGCGGCCTGGCTGGTGGTCCGCGAACAGCGCAAGCGCTGACGACCCTGGTAGTGTTAACCGGCCCTGATGTCCTGTGGGAAGCGATGCTGGCATCGCGAAGCAGGTGGCACGGCGGTCGGTTTTTCGCGATGCGAGCATCGCTGCCCACAAAAGGGAATTAACGGTTGCTTAACCGCCTCACACCTTCACGCCGAAGTCGGTAAACTGACTGGCCATGGATAAACTGACAATGACAGCCCCCGCCGGCACCCCGCCCCTGGCGGCTATCCGCCGTTCCAGTGAGGACGTGGCCGGCCGCAAGAACCTGCAGCTGCTGATCCAGTTGCGCTGGATCGCCATGGGCGGTCAGTTGGCCACCATCCTGCTGGTGCACTTCGGTTTCGGCATCATCTTGCCACTGGGGCAGATGCTGGTGGTGCTGTTTGGCTTGCTGTTGCTCAACGCAGTCAGTCTGTTGCGCCTCAAGTTGCCGAAAAGCATCGGCAATACCGAGCTGTTCCTGTCGTTGCTGATCGATGTGGCCACGCTGACCATCCTGCTCTATCTCAGTGGCGGCGCCACCAATCCCTTTGTGTTTCTTTACCTGTTGCAGGTGATTCTTGGCGCCGTGCTGCTCAAGGTGTGGTCCACCTGGGTGATCCTGATTACTACCACCCTCTGTTTTGCCTGGCTGGCCTGGTCGGGCAAGCCGCTGCCGTTACCGCTGGATCATTCAAAAGGGCTGTTCAGCCTCTATATTGAGGGGATGATCATCTGCTTCGTGCTCAACGGGGTGCTGTTGGTGATCTTTATCAACCGCATCACCCGCAACCGCCGCCAGCGCGACGAGCACCTGGCGGAGCTGCGCCAGCGGGCCGCTGAGGAAGAGCATATCGTGCGCATGGGCTTGCTGGCCTCCGGCGCCGCCCATGAGCTGGGCACCCCGCTGGCCACCCTGTCGGTGATTCTCGGTGACTGGCGGCATATGGAACCATTCAAATCCGACCCGGATATGGCCCAGGAAATCGGCGAAATGCAGACCCAGGTGCTGCGCTGCAAATCCATCGTCAGCGGCATCCTGCTGTCTGCCGGTGAGGCACGGGGCGAGTCGTCGGAGGAAACCACCGCCCGGGAATTCCTGGATGACCTGGTTGCCGAATGGCGGGAAACCCGGCCGGTGAAGGATTTTATTTACCTGAATGATTTTGGCCAGGACCTGAGCATCGTTTCCGACTCGGCCCTGAAGCAGAGCATCCATAACGTGCTGGACAATGCCCTGGAGGCATCGCCGCAATGGCTGCGTCTGGATGTGCATCGCCATGACGACAACCTGGTGATCTCGGTGACTGACCGGGGGCCGGGCTTCCCGCCGACCATGCTGGAAAGCCTGGGCCGTCCCTATCAGTCCAGCAAGGGGCGACCTGGTAGCGGCCTTGGGTTGTTCCTGGTGATGAATGTGTTGCGTACCCTGGGGGGCAATCTGCGCGCCCGGAATCTGGTGCAGGGCGGTGCCGTGGTGATGCTGTCGTTACCCCTGTCCGCCGTTACGCTGGAAGAGGAATAAGTTGTGAGTGAGGTTGATCAACAGACTGAGCGGTTGCTGCTGATCGTGGAAGACGATGAGGCTTTTGCCCGCACCCTGAGTCGCTCCTTCGAACGGCGTGGCTATACCGTGATTCATGCTGCCGGCATGGAAGACATGGAGAAACTGCTGGAGGAGCACGATCCGGGGTATGCGGTGGTGGACCTGAAGTTGAAGGGTGAGGCCTCTGGTCTGGCCTGTGTGCAGACCCTTAATCAGCAAAACGAGGACATGCTGATCGTGGTGCTCACCGGTTACGCCAGCATTGCCACGGCGGTGGAAGCGGTGAAGCTGGGTGCCTGCCATTACCTGGCCAAGCCCTCCAACACCGACGATATCGAAGCGGCCTTCCTGCGCGCCGAAGGCGACGTGGACGTGGCCCTGACCGCCCGGGAAACCGACCTGAAAACCCTGGAGTGGGAGCGTATCCACGAAACCCTGGCGGAAACCGGGTTTAATATCTCGGAAACCGCCCGGCGGCTGGGTATGCACCGCCGCACCCTGGCCAGGAAGCTGGGCAAACAGCGCGTTAAATAACCCCCGGGTTTCTCTACAACGCCGCGTAGGAGCGACGCTTGAGTCGCGAATGGTTTGGTGGGCCTTCCTGCCTTCCTGTCCGTCGCTGGCGGCGCGATCACCCAAAACCTGAAAGACGTATTTACCACAGAGGTCACAGAGATCACTGAGGAAAAGACGGGTTTTCTCTGTGGGCTCTGTGTCCTCTGTGGTGAAAATGCTTTTGATCCTGGTCTCTTATCGCGCCGCCTACTCGCAGAGCACAGAGAGCGACGCTTACAAACGTGGGGACCTGTCGAAAAATCCTCATCCCAATCGATTAGCTATGGAAAGCCAATCCATTCAAGGAGAGAAACCATGTCAGACGTCCGTCTCAACCCCTACCTGAACTTTCAGGGAAACTGCCGGGAAGCCTTTGATTATTATGCCAGTGTGCTCCGGGCTGAGATCAGTTTTCTGATCACCATGGGGGAATCACCCATGGCCAGTGAGGTGCCCCCCGAGTGCCACAACAACATCTGCCATGTCTGTCTGAAAGGGGAAGGCATTGTACTGATGGGCTCGGATTGTCCCCCGGACGTTTATGAAAAGCCGCAAGGCACCATCATCAATGTGCAAGCGGAAACCGCCGAACGGGCGGAAGCGATTTTTACGGCGCTAAGTGAGGGCGGTGAGATTCGCATGCCCATGGAGGAGACCTTTTGGGCGGAACGCTTTGGCATGTGTACCGACCGCTTCGGGGTGCCGTGGATGGTCAATTGCGACAAACCCATGCCGTAGTGTAGCTGTGGCATTCGGGCTGCGGAGGCCTGGGCGTGTGGATGCAGCGTGCCTGCCTGCACACGCCCCCGTATACTTGTGCCATGAGCAATATACCTGCCAGCGATAACGGTACTTTTCTGTGGATGACCTACCAGGCCATGAGCAAGGCGGGCCTGGACTGCGCCGCCATCTTTGCCAGTGTCGGTATGCCTGACGAACCGCCGGATCGCTCCCAGCGGCGTATCAACTCTCCTCAGCAACGCTTCTGGGATGCGGCCGAAAAGGTTAGCGGCGATCCGGATATCGGGCTGCGCATCGGCGGTATGCTGCCGGCATGGCGGGGGCAGGTTCTCGAGTATCTGTTCCTCAGTAGCCCCACCTTCGGCGAGGGCCTGGAGCGGGCATTGCGTTACAGCCGGCTGATGACCGACGCCATGCAATTTCAGTTGCGGGTGGAGGGCGAGAGGGCAATCCTGTCCGGGCTCAGTCATCCGGTTCGTCATTATCTGGAATGTGCGACCTGCATTGTTCTGCGCTTCCTGCGCCATGTCTCCGAGGGCGACTTCCAGCCACAGCATATCCAGTTTGAACATGCCGAAGGCGCCAGTGGGACCCTTTACGAAAGTGTTTACCGGTGTCCGGTGGTCTTGGGGGCAGAAGAGGGGGCGCTGGTGTTCCCCGCTGCCCTGCTGGACCGGGCCTCGCCTGCGGCGGAGCCGGAGCTGCTGGCGGTGCATGAAAAACTGGCCTTGCAGAAGATGGCCGATCTGGCACGCCAGGATTTCCTGCTCACCCTGGAGCGGGAGCTGGGCAGCTTGCTGGAGCAGGGCGATGCGTCCCTGGATGCGCTGGCTGCGCGGGTTGGCCGCAAGCCTCGGGCGCTGCGGGCGGAGCTTGAGGAGGCCGGGACCAGCTTCAAACAGCTGCTGGCCGGTTACCGGGAGCGTCTGTCCCGGCGCTTGCTGGCGCGCACCCAGGAGCCCATCGACCAGATTCTCTATCTGACCGGCTTCTCGGAACCGGCGGCCTTTACCCGCGCTTTCAAGCGTTGGACCGGGGAAACCCCAAGTGCCTACCGCAAACGCAAGCAGTCGGAAAACCCGGATTCTTGATCCTGATGACGGGGATTACTGCTCTGCGGATCAAAGCGACCGGACAGGAGGTGGGCACAATAGCCGGCAACAGGTTATCCATGAGGTCTTCCCATGCTCGGTTTTCCCGTCGCATTGCTTGGCGTTAACGCCTTCGAGTGGTACGCCCACAAGGTGTGGTTGCACGAATTCCCGCGAAAGCACCGCAATAGTCCGTTCTTTACCCATATTCGCCACCACAAGCGTGCCCGTCTGAATGGTTTCGAGGACGAGGGCTACACCCAATCCATGTGGAAAGACCAGGAAATGTTCAATGAGAAGGCGGCGCTGATCGGACTCTGTGTCGTGTTCACGCCTACCGTGGTGGTGGCGCCCTTCTTTACCATCGGCGTGTACTATGGCGCCTGGCAATACTGGCATAAGCACAGCAAGGCGCATCTGGACCCGGAATGGGCGAAAGCAAACCTGCCCTGGCATTACGACCACCACATGAACACCAACCAGGACGCCAACTGGTGTGTGACGCGCCCCTGGTTCGACTACATCATGGGTACCCGGGTCATCGGGGAAGCGGATATCGCAGAAACCAACCCCCTGGGTATGGACCTGCCCCAGTGGCTGGAGAAGCCAGTCAACCGGGTGGCGCGCCGCCTGTTGCCAAGGGCCTTTGCGCGTCTGGACGCCAATGCCCGTGATGAGTCCTCCCGCCAGAAAAGCGGGGCGGTGGTGGCCATCGAGGCCGATTGCGCCTGAAGAATCATTGTGCATGTTCGTCGATAAGGAATTGATGACTTGTTAGTGTCAGCAAAACTGCCTGCCTGGGTTATGTCTGTGATTAACCGCGCCCTGGTGGACGGGGTGCTGCCACAGATTGACCACGCGGTGGCAGCGTCTGTAGAGCCGTTTACCGTGCCGGAGATCATGCGTCCGGATGGCGGAGGAAAACGCTATGGCATGGTCCATTACGGCATCTTTATTCCCGGTCTTCCGGAGCCGTTTCGTTACTGCAATATCATGACGTTGCTGGGTGCCACAGGCACCCTGATGATGGACAACGATTACCTGTTGCGTGATCCGCCGTCGGATACCGCCACTTTCCTGTGTTCAACGGCAGAGGGTGATGACCACCATTACCAGGCCTATTCCATTGCCAACGACTGCCGGCGGGAAGAGGGCGATGTGCTGGTGGCGTTCGGTGAGCACCTGACCATTACGGGCTGCTTTCCGGATTATCAGGTTGAGGTGGCCTATGAGGATTTCCGGCTGACGCTTGCTATTCGGTGTACCAATACGGTGTCGTGGTTTGTGCGCAATGTGGCCTACGATCACTTCAGCCTGCTGGCTTTTTGCAGTGGCACGCTGACCCGTAATGGGCAGACTCTGGAGATTCAGGACCACCCCTGCACTTTTGAATATGCGCGAAGCGCCAGCCCCTATGCGCTGACCCGGCGCGTGATCCCGGATGCCTGGAAATTGCCGGCGGATTTTTTTACCTACCAGATTATCAATCTGACTGATGATATTCAGCTGCTGTTGACCGATGTAAGTTCACTGGGTCGACCTCTTTTCAAAGGGATGCACGTGCGGAACCGAAGTGGTGCCGCGGCCATCCATGTGGATGATGTGAGTCTCGAGGTGCTGGAGTATCAGCCGCAACCGGCGCAGGCCCCGGATGGAAAAACCATGAGGTTGCCACTGCGATTTCGCTGGCGGGTTGGGAGCGCGGAGGGCGAGGAGCTCGATATCGAGTGCCGCATTGTCAGCCCCTGGCGTTTTGGTCTGGGTCGCGGCTATACCGCTTCCTATGCCTTTGAGGGACGGTACCAGGGGCAACCTTGCAGTGGCGACGGTTATATCGAGTACATCGACTGCGCAGGGCAATAAGGCTAGTGAATCCGCTCTGGCGGTGGCGTGTAGCGGTGGGGCGGTAACTCCACCCGTTGCACCTGGCCCCCCTGTACATAGGTGTGGCCCGGGTAGCGCTCGCCGCCGGTGACGGTGAATTCGAAGCGGTAAATCCGGGTGATGCGTCGTTTGCCGTGGCGGTCTTTCATCAGCGCCAGTTTTTCCAGCCCCACTGTATCATCCAGAAACTCTACCTCTTCCCGTTGGCAGAAACGCCGGGTGTAAATCAACGTCCGTTCGCGGATGCCGTGGGAGCGCCAGAACAGGGCGGCAATCACCACCACTGCTGTGACCAGGCCGATGTCGGTCAGATCCAGATTCATGGAGTTTTCCCTTCCAGATTGCCGAACAGGTCGCGCCACTGGTCTTCACTGAGGCCGTTAAGCGTGGCGATGTTGCGCTCGGGAATCTGTTCCGGGTCCGGGTAGTTGGCCAGGCCGCGGTCCAGGCTGGCTTCACGGAGGATATGCAGGATCGGGTAGGGCGCCCGGTTGGTGAAATTCTCCCGGTCGTCTACCTCCGTGTCGGCAAACTGATAGGCCGGATGGAAACTGGCAATCTGATAGGTGCCCTCCCAGCCTTGCTGTTCCAGCAGGCCGTCGGCCAGATCAAGCATGTCGTTGTAGTCGAGAAAATCGTCCAGCTGGTCGGGAATGATCAGCAGAGTGGTGTCGATTTGCTCGGCGGGGGTGCTATCCAGCCGTTTCAGTTCGTCGTACAGGTCTACCAGCAGGGTTTCCACATTACGGCTGTCGCTGACGGCAAAGTGAACCTGGCCGGCACCGAGAGGCTTGCGGGCAAAAGGGCACAGGTTAAGGCCGACGACGACCTGTTCCAGCCACTGGCGGGTTTGAGCGATGACGGTGTCAGAAGAAGGCATGTTCATTGGGGCTTACGGGGCAGTAAAAGGGCGAGGGTAGCATGGATTCGCACGCACACAGGAAAGATAACCCACGTCGAAGTCCGTGGTAGGAGCATCGCGCCGCCAGCGAGGCTCCTGCGGTGGGGAGAGTAGAACAGTTTTGCCGTAGGGCGGAAATTGCCGCGGGCAATCTCCGCCGATGCTGCGGTACAGGCTCAGCCTTCCGGCGTCACAATCTCGTCGCCCACGCGAACCACGCCGCTGGACAGGATTTCACAACGCAGGCCGCCACGGCCCAGCAGAGCCTTGACCACCTGAGGGGGTGTCAGGTCGCCGGCCAGTAGCTTGCCCACCACGGAGCACGGCTCGCACAATTCGATGCCACGCAGGTGGATGTTGCCGAGCAGAAATTCCCGGCCTTCCAGGGCATTCAGATCCACCCCTTCGGTGAGCACATTGCGGCGCAGGGTGTGGGGCTCAACCTGTTGTTGATAATCCCGGTTGTAGGCGGCAATGGCTTCGGATTCGATCAGGGTAATCTGTTCGGCCGGTTTGGCATTGCGTTTGTAATGACGGTCGCCAACGATGCCGCACCCGGCACGCAGCTGTACGGCAGGGTGGCTTTCCACTGGGCCGCGGGATTCACTGGCGGTGAACAAGGCAAGGACTTTCATGGGGCTCCTGGGTTGACGCCGGACGCCGGGTGCGGGGTAACGATCGAGGCATCAGTTTAGCAGTTTCCCCCGGGTTTTCAGCGTCTGGGGTAGCGCGTCTGGCGTCCGGCGTTCTCATTCGCTAGAATTCCTCCATCTTCACGTTTGAGAAAGGACGTCCCCCTTGGACCGTGCCCTGATCAACAGCTTTGCCTTCCTCTCCGCACCCGCCAGCTGGCGATGGTGACGCTCCCTCTGTGCCTGTGTTGAACGCTTGCACGGACACGCCCTTTTTGCCTTGTTTTTCCTCTACAATTGTTGCACTTGTCGGCCTGTGCGTTTGAATGGCCGAGCGAAGACCAATAGGGACAACCATGTCACAACAGCAACTGGATCGTTATGCCCGAGAGGGCTATACCCGGGTGCCGCTGGTACGCGAGGTGCTGGCGGATCTGGATACGCCGCTGACTGCCTACCGCAAACTGGCCCAGGGGCCTTACAGCTACCTGTTTGAATCTGTTCAGGGCGGCGAGCGCTGGGGCCGCTATTCCATTCTCGGGTTACCGGCCACGGAAGTGATCCGCATCACCGGCCAGGCCGTTACGGTCAGCAATGAGCAGGGTGAGACTACCACCGAGGTAGCGGACCCGATCCAGTGGATTGAAGACTATCGCCAGCAGTATCGCTCACCGGAAATTCCCGGGCTGCCCCGTTTCAATGGTGGTCTGGTGGGTTACTTCGGTTACGACAGCGTGCGTTATTTCGAGCCCCGACTGGGCCCGGCGCCCGGCGAGGATGTGCTCGGCGTGCCGGATATTCTGCTGATGCGCTCCGAAGAAGTGGTGGTGTTCGATAACCTGCGTGGCGCCCTGTTCCTGGTGGTGCATGTGGACCCCCGTGAAACCGATGCCGGCGAGCAGGCGGCGCAGCGCCTGGATGAGCTGCAGGCGCTGCTGCGTGCGCCCCTGCCGGAGCCGGAGCATACCGTCTATGGCGAGCCGGTGGACGAGAGCGATTTCCGCAGCGAATTCCCGGAAGAGCAATTCAAGGCCGGGGTGGAAAAGGTGCGCGAGTACATTCTCGCCGGGGATGTGATGCAGGTGGTGCCGGCCCAGCGCATGAGCTGCCCCTTCAAGGCGCCGGCGCTGGATCTGTACCGGGCGCTGCGTTACCTGAACCCGTCGCCTTACATGTTCTATCTGGATCTGGGGGACTTCCATATCGCCGGCTCGTCCCCGGAAATTCTCACCCGGGCAGAGCAGGGCGCCGTCACCGTGCGACCCATCGCCGGTACCCGCAAGCGCGGTGCCAATAACGAGGAAGACCAGGCTCTGGAAGCGGACCTGCTGGCCGACCCCAAGGAAATCGCCGAGCACCTCATGCTTATCGATCTGGGCCGCAACGATGTGGGCCGGGTGGCCAAGCCGGGCAAGGTGACGCTCACCGATAAAATGGTGGTGGAGCGTTACTCCCACGTCATGCATATCGTCTCCAATGTGGAAGGCGAATTGCGCGACGGTCTGGGGCCGCTGGACGTGCTGCGTGCCACCTTCCCGGCCGGCACCCTGAGCGGGGCGCCGAAGATTCGCGCCATGGAAATCATCGACGAACTGGAGCCCACCAAGCGTGGCGTCTACGGCGGTGCTGTGGGCTATATCGGTTTCAACGGTGACATGGATACCGCCATCGCCATCCGCACCGCGGTGGTCAAGGATCAGCGTCTTTACGTGCAGGCTGGCGCCGGCATTGTGGCCGACTCCGTGCCCCAGTCAGAGTGGGACGAGACCATGAACAAGGCCCGGGCCGTGTTCCGGGCGGTGAATCTGGCACTGGGTGGTCTCAACCTGGCAGACGGAGGACAGCGGTAATGCGTGTGCTGATGATCGACAACTACGACAGCTTTACCTACAACCTGGTGCAGTATCTGCAGGAGCTGGGTGCGGAGGTGCTGGTGCACCGCAATGACCAGATCTCCATCGACGAGATTGAAGCGCTGAATCCGGACCGGCTGATGATTTCTCCGGGCCCCTGTACCCCCAACGAGGCGGGCATCTCAATTGCTGCCATTCAGCACTTTGCCGGCAAGCTGCCGATTCTCGGGGTCTGTCTGGGCCACCAGAGTATTGGCCAGGCCTTCGGCGGCAAGGTGGTGCGCGCCCGCCAGGTGATGCACGGCAAGACCTCACCCATTTACCACAGTGGCGTGGGCATTTTCCGCAACCTGCCGTCGCCTTATACGGCCACCCGCTACCACTCTTTGGTGGTGGAAAAGGACAGTCTGCCGGACTGCCTGGAAATGACCGCCTGGACCTGCAACGAGGATGGCAGTGTGGATGAGGTGATGGGCATGCGCCACAAGACCCTGCCCATCGAAGGGGTGCAATACCATCCCGAGTCCATTTTGAGTGAGCATGGCCATGCCCTGCTCGAGAACTTTCTGAACAACGAACAACAAGGGGACGCCGCATGAATATCCAGCAGGCCCTGGCCAAGGTGGTCGAGCAGATCGACCTGAGCATCGAGGAGATGCAGGAGGTCATGCGTCAGATCATGACCGGCGGCGCTACCGACGCCCAGATCGGTGGTTTCCTGGTGGCCTTGCGCATGAAGAGTGAATCCCTGGACGAGATCACCGGTGGTGTGCAGGTGATGCGCGAGCTGGTCACTGCGGTACCGGTGCAGAATCGCCAGTATCTGGTGGATATCGTCGGCACCGGTGGTGACGGCGCCAACCTGTTCAATGTGTCCTCAGCCAGCGCCTTTGTGGCGGCTGCCGCCGGTGCCCGGGTGGCCAAACATGGCGGGCGTTCGGTGAGCTCCAAAAGCGGCTCGGCGGACCTGCTGGAAACCGCCGGCATCGCCCTGGACCTGACCCCGGAACAGATCGGCAGCTGCGTTGATAACGTGGGAGTGGGCTTCATGTTTGCCCCCAACCATCACAAGGCCATGAAATATGCGGTGGGCCCGCGCAAGGAGCTGGGTATGCGGACCCTGTTCAACATCCTCGGCCCCATGACCAACCCGGCGGGCGTGCAGCGTCTGGTGCTGGGTGTTTTCTCCGAGAAGCTGTGCCGGCCCATGGCAGAAGTCATGGGGCGTCTCGGTGCCGAGCACGTGATGGTGGTGCATAGTCGGGATGGTCTGGATGAGATCAGCCTGGCCACCCGAACCCATGTGGCGGAATTCCGTAACGGGGAAATCAGCGAATACGACGTGACCCCGGAAGACCTGGGGCTGGACTCCGATTCACTGGTCGGCCTGGATGTGACCGACTCCGACGCCTCCCTGGCCCTGATTCGCGATGCCTTCGGCAAACGCAGCAGTGACGCGGCCCGCAAGGCGGCGGACATGATCGCTCTGAACGCGGGGGCGGCCATCTATGTGAGCGGCATTACCCGGACTCACAAAGAAGGGGTACGAATGGCCGAAGACCTGATACACAATGGAGAGGCAGCAGAGCGCATGCGTGAACTGGCTCAATACAGCACGGCCCTCACGGCTGCGGACTGATAAGGAGAGCGGTTATGAGCACAGGCACCATTCTCGACAAGATCATTGCCCGCAAGCAGGAAGAAATTGCGGTCGGCAAGAACAACTACACCCTGGGCGAATTGGAGGCCATGGCCGACAATGAGCGCAAGGCCCGGGGATTCATCGCCAGCCTGTTCGACCGGGTGCGCGACCACCAGCCGGCGGTGATCGCCGAGATCAAGAAGGCCTCTCCCAGCAAGGGGGTGATTCGGGACGATTTCGACCCGGTGGAGATTGCCCGCAGCTACGAGAAGAACGGCGCGGCCTGTCTGTCAGTACTCACCGACAAGGATTTCTTCCAGGGCGACGAGCATTACCTGCGCGCCGCCCGCAACGCGGTGAACCTGCCGGTGCTGCGCAAGGACTTCATGATCGATCCCTGGCAGATCTTCGAATCCCGGGCCATGGGTGCCGATGCCATTCTGCTGATTGCGGCGGCCTTGTCGGATGAGCAGATGAACGAGCTCTACCACGCCGCCCAGCAGGCTGGCTGCGATGTGTTGGTGGAAGTGCATACCGAGGAAGAGCTGGAGCGGGCGGTGAATCTCAATGCCGAACTGATTGGCATCAACAACCGCAACCTGCATACCTTCGAGACCAGCCTGAATACCACCCTGGCCTTGGCGGAAAAGGTCCCCGGGGATCGAATGATCGTCACCGAGAGCGGTATCCACACCCCGGAAGACGTGAAGCTGATGCGCAAGAACGGCATTAATGCGTTCCTGGTCGGCGAGGCCTTTATGCGGGCGGAAGACCCGGGGGCGGCGCT
>NZ_JABURH010000019.1:15794-17021 GCF_014762765.1 Alcanivorax sp. | reverse complement strand
CGCCCGCCCATGGCGAAGGCGGCTACCAGGTCAACGGCCAGTGCAAACCCTTCGATGTGATCGACGAGCAATGGGTGGCCCGCTGGAATCTGGCCTCTTCCACCGATCCGGAGGCAGTGGGTCAGAACGAGGCGGTCACTCGCCGGGTGATCCGCACCGAGGAATACGGCCCGGTAATCGGCTTTGCCACCGTGTCCGGCCTGCCCGTGGCGGTCACCCGCCAGCGCAGCACCTACTTCGCCGAGCTGGATACCGCCCTGCCGTTCCTGCAGGCCAGCCGCAACGATGTGCACGACGTGCAGAGTTTCTACGACGTGTTCCACAACACCACCGGCAGCTTTAACTGGTTCTATATCGATGACCGGGATATCGCCTACTTCCACTCCGGCGACTACCCGCAACGGGCCAACGGCATCCATCCGGAGCTGCCCAGCTGGGGCAATGGCCAGTACGACTGGAACGGCTTTATCCCGCAACAGGCGCACCCGCAGGAGAGCAACCCGCCGCGCGGCTACCTGGCCAGCTGGAACAACCGCCCGGCCCGGGACTGGTGGGCAGCCGACGCCCATGCGCCCTATGGTTCCGCCCATCGCAACGACATCCTCGATGTGCGTCTGCAGCAACTGGTTGAGGAAGGCAGCGTGACCCGGGCGCGCATGGTGGAAGCCATGGGCGACGCCGCCACCGTAGATCTGCGCGGCCAGGAAATCGTCCCCGCCGCCCTGGCGTTGCTGGAAAGCGCCCCGGTCACCGGTGATCAGGACAGCGCCATCCGCCTGATGCAGGACTGGGTCGCCAACGGCGCCCTGCGCCGGGACCGGGACGGTGACGGCAACTACGACGAGGAAGCCGCCGTGGCCCTGATGGATGCCTGGTACCCGCTGATGATCGACATCCTGCTGCCGCAGATTACCGCTGTGGAAGACGTGGATGGCCAGAACCTGTCACTGATGGGCCGCGACAACAAACCCGGTGCCGGCGGCTCCGCCTACAACAATGGCTACTACGGTTATCTGGAGCGGGTGCTGGAACAGGCCGCGGGCACCAGCGCCAGCCCCTACCGGGCCCTGCGCTGCGCCGGCAGCGATGACCTGGCCACCTGCCGCAGCGCCCTGGCCAACAGCCTCAACCAGGCCATAGCAGAACTGGGCGGCATCGCCAGCATGGACAGCTGGAACGTGGACGAAAGCCAGGACCAGATCCAGCACCGCGCCATCGGCCTGGCCA
>NZ_JABURH010000019.1:6817-15421 GCF_014762765.1 Alcanivorax sp. | reverse complement strand
TTCCGGGAGAGCAACGCATGCGCGCGATTTTGTGCAAGGAACTGGGACCGGCGAATACGCTGGTCATCGACGACATCCCTTCCCCCGAGCCGGGCAAGGGCCAGGTGAAGGTACGGGTAAAGGCCGCCGGGCTGAATTTCCCCGACACCCTGATCATCGAAGGGAAGTACCAGATCAAGCCGGAGCTGCCGTTTTCACCGGGCGGCGAAATGGCCGGTGAAGTGCTGGCCGTGGGCGAAGGCGTTCAGCGTTTCAAACCCGGTCAGCGGGTCATGGGCCTGACCGGCTACGGTGCCTTTGCGGAAGAAATCCTGGTGCCGGAAAACCAGCTGATCCCGGTACCGGACGGCATGAACGACCACACCGCCGCCGCCTTCTCCATGGTCTACGGCACCAGCTACCACGCCCTCAAGCAGCGCGCCAACATCCAGCCCGGGGAAACCCTGCTGGTGCTGGGTGCCAGCGGCGGGGTGGGCCTGGCGGCCGTGGAGCTGGGCAAGGCCATGGGCGCCACCGTGATCGCCTGTGCCAGCAGTGAAGAGAAACTGGCAGTGGCCAGGGAGGCCGGCGCCGATGACCTGATCAACTACGCCGAGGAAGACCTGAAGGACGCGCTCAAACGGCGTTACCCGAAAGGCGTGGACGTGATCTACGACCCGGTGGGCGACAAGTTCACCGAAGCCGCCATCCGCAACATGGCCTGGAACGGCCGCCTGCTGATCGTCGGCTTCGCCGCCGGCGACATTCCGAAAATCCCCGCCAACCTGGCACTGCTGAAAGGCTGCTCCATCGTCGGCGTGTTCTGGGGCGCCTTCACCCAGAAGGAGCCACCGACCAACATCCAGAACATCATGGAACTGATGCAGCTGTTCAATCAGGGCAAGATCAATCCGCGCATCAGCCAGGTGTTCAAGTTCGAGGACTACGAACAAGCGCTCGCCGCGCTCACCTCACGTACCGCCAAAGGCAAAGTGGTGCTGGATATTGCCGGCGCCTGATACACCGAGCCTGCGTTTGTGGGAACGGTGGTTCCACCGCGATTGTCATCACGGATAATCGCGGCGGGACCACATTATTCCCCACTCTCACCCCCTTACACTAACGCCACCAACCCGGTGATACAGCCCCGCCTTACCTTGTATATAGTGGAAGCTCGCTATGGCAAGGAGGCAGGAATGACCACACCGCTGGTACTGGTAATCAACTGTGGCAGCTCGTCCATCAAATTCGCCCTGGTGGACGAAGACAGCAGCGACTTTCCCCTGGAAGGGCTGGCGGAAAGGCTGAACAGCCCCGAGGCCGTACTGCGCTGGCAGCAGGATGGTGAGCAACAGGAACACCCCCTGGCCGACGCGGATCACCGCCAGGCACTGGAAGCCCTGCTGCCCCGGGTGCAGGCCTACGCCGGCAATCGCCTGGCTGGCATTGGTCACCGGGTGGTCCACGGCGGCGAGCAGTTCACCGCCGCCGGACTGCTGGATAACGCCGCCCTGGCAGCAATCCGCGCCGCCAGCCCACTGGCACCCCTGCATAACCCGGCCAACCTGCTTGGCATCGACGCCGCCCGGGCCCTGTTTGCCGACCTGCCCCAGGTGGCCGTATTCGATACCGCCTTTCACCAGAGCTTGCCCGAACACGCCTACCGCTACGCGCTCCCCATCAAGTTGTATCAACAACAACGCATTCGCCGTTATGGTTTCCACGGCACCAGCCATTGCTATGTCACCCGCCGGGCGGCCTCCCTCACTGGTATGCCAGTGGACGCCAGTGGCTGGCTGTCCGCCCACCTGGGCAACGGCTGCTCCAGTTGCGCGGTACAGGATGGCCACAGCCGCGACACCAGCATGGGCTTCACGCCCCTGGAAGGACTGGTGATGGGCACCCGCAGCGGCGATGTGGACCCCAGCCTGCACGCCTTTCTGGAACGGGAGCTGGGCTGGTCGGCGCAGCACACCGACCAGGTGCTGAGCCGGGAAAGCGGCTTGCTGGGCCTGTCCGGCCTGTCCAACGATATGCGCACCCTGGAGCAAGCCAGCAACGAAGGCCATGAAGGCGCCACCCTGGCCATCGAGGTGTTCTGTTACCGCCTGGCCAAATCCCTGGCCGGCCAGGCCTGTGCCCTGACCCGGCTGGACGGGCTGATCTTCACCGGCGGCATCGGCGAGAACTCGGCCCTGGTACGGGCCAAGACCGTGGCCCATCTGCGGCTCATGGGGCTGGCCATCAACGACGATGCCAACCGTGCCTGCGTGGGCGGCACCAGCGGCGAAATCCAGGCCGACAACAGCCCCCGCATTCTGGTGGTGCCCACCAACGAGGAACGCCAGATCGCCCTGGAAACCCTGGCCGCCATCGGCGCCAATAAGGAGACATAATGCAGATCTACTTTATTGCCCCCACCGGCTTCGGCGTGGGGCTCACCTCCACCAGCCTGGGGCTGCTGCGGGCCCTGGAACAGGGCGGCCTGAAGATCGGTTTCTGCAAGCCCATTGCCCAGCACCACCCCGGCGACACCGGCCCGGAGCAATCCAGTGAACTGATCACCCGCACCTTCGCCATTGAACCGCCCGCACCCATGCCCCTGGAGCAGACGGAAAAGTACCTCGGCGACGGGCAGCTGGACGACCTGCTGGAGCAGATCGTGCAGCGCTTTCATCAGGCCGCCGAAGGCAAGGACGTGATGGTGGTGGAAGGCATGGTGCCCACCCGCACGGTGAGCTATGCCGCTCGCCTGAACGCGGCTCTGGCCAGCAGCCTGGGGGCAGACGTGATTCTGGTGGCGGCACCGGAAGACGGTAACGTGTCCGCCCTGGCCGACAGCCTGGAAATTCACTGCCGTCAGTTCGGCGGCAGTCGCAACGACAAGGTGCTTGGGGTAGTCCTCAACAAGGTGCGTGACGACAGCCTGCCGGAGCAACTCCGGCAGCAATTTCCCGCCCTGGAGAAAGGCGACCTGCGCCTGCTCGGCTGCGTGCCCTGGCAGGAGGAACTGAATGCCCCGCGCACCCGCGACGTGGCCAAGTTGCTCGGCGCCAACGTGCTGCACGCCGGCGATGACGAGCACCGGCGCATGGAAAAGATCGTGCTTTGCGCCCGCGCCCTGCCCAATACCGTGGAGCTGTTCCAGCCACGGGTACTGGTGGTGACCCCCGGCGACCGGGACGACATCATTGTTGCCGCCAGCCTGGCCGCCAGCAACGGCGTACCCCTGGCCGGGCTGCTGCTGTGCACCGGCTTCCAGCCGGACCCGCGGGTAATGCGCCTGTGCCAGAGTGCGCTGGATGCGGGCCTGCCGGTGATGACGGTAGATACCGGCTCCTACGAAACCGCCACCAACCTGAACCGCATGAACCGGGAAATCCCGGTGGACGACAGCGAGCGGGTGGAAAAAGTGACCAACTTTGTGGCCCGCCATCTGGACCATGAATGGCTGCGCGAGCGCTGCGGCAGCCCCCGCGAGCTGACCCTGTCGCCGCCGGCCTTTCGCTACCGCATGGTGCAACGGGCCCGCGAAGCCAACAAACGCATTGTCTTGCCGGAAGGCAGCGAACCGCGCACCGTACAGGCGGCGGCCATCTGCCAGGAGCGTGGCATTGCCCGCTGCGTACTACTGGCCAAACGGGACGCGGTGGAATCCGTGGCCCGCACCCAGGGCATTACCCTGCCGGAAGGCCTGGAAATTCTCGACCCGGACAGCATTCGCGAACAGTACGTGGAACCCATGGTGGAGCTGCGCCGTAACAAGGGCCTGAACGCCCCCATGGCCCGCGCCCAGCTGGAAGATACCGTGGTGCTGGGCACCATGATGCTGGCCCTGGACGAAGTGGATGGTCTGGTGTCCGGCGCCATCAACACCACCGCCAACACCATCCGTCCGGCCCTGCAGCTGATCAAGACTGCGCCGGAATACAACCTGGTGTCGTCGATCTTCTTCATGCTGCTGCCCGAGCAAGTGCTGGTCTACGGGGACTGTGCGGTAAACCCGGACCCGGACGCCGAGCAGCTGGCGGAGATCGCCCGGCAGAGCGCCGCCTCGGCAAAAGCCTTCGGTATCACCCCGCGGGTAGCCATGCTCAGCTACTCCACCGGCGATTCCGGCACCGGCAACGATGTGGAAAAAGTGCGAGAAGCCACCCGACTGGCCCGAGAGGCCAGCCCGGATCTGTTACTGGATGGCCCGCTGCAGTACGACGCCGCTGCCATCGACAGCGTGGGCAAAGCCAAGGCCCCGGACAGCCCGGTAGCCGGCCGCGCCACCGTGTTCATCTTCCCGGACCTGAACACCGGCAACACCACCTACAAGGCGGTGCAGCGCAGCGCCAACTGCATCAGCGTCGGCCCCATGCTGCAGGGGCTGCGCAAACCGGTGAACGACCTGTCCCGCGGCGCCCTGGTGGACGACATCGTCTACACCATCGCCCTCACCGCCATTCAGGCGGCGGACCTGTGAGGAACGCAGAGCTTCAAGTTGCAAGTAACAAGTTTCAAGGCGCGGGCCTGGACCGAAGGGTTTTAGGCGCCGTGCCCGCGCCCAGGTTGAGTCGCGGGCACAGATTCATCAGTCGTTGATGCCGTGCCCGCGTTGAAACTTGTTACTTGCAACTGCTCTTATCGACCACTCTGATCGATCACCACACCCGGCGCTCCGACCTGAAACAATTCTCGCAGGTCGTCGGGCACCGGTGTCTTTTCAAACGGTTCGTTGGTCATCATCACGTACACCGCTTGCGAAGACGCAATGGCGCGGCCATCGTCCGCGTGGTGGATTTCCGCTTCCAGAGTAAAGGAGGTGTTACCCAGTTGCTTCACTGACACGAACACGTTCAGCACGTCGTCGAAACGCGCCGAAGATTGCCACTCTATGGTCAGCTTCACCGCCTGATTATCCAGCCCTCGCGCCTGCAACTGGCTGTACTCGCACCCCAGGGCGCGCATGAATTCCTTAATGGCGAGGTCCACGTAATCGCCATAACGCGCATTGAAAACCACTTGCTGGCCATCGCATTCTTGATAGCGAACCCGAAAGCGGAAACAGAACGGCTGGGGCATAACACTCTCCAAAACTTTTCAATACAGGACGGTCCGAAGAGTCAGCGGAGCAAATAACGATGTTTGCATGGCGGCAGGAGGGTTGTAGCGTGTGGCGAACTACCGGGACAGCGAAAACCCGACGGTGTGATCACCGTCCCCTCTTCGGTAACGGCATCAACCTGCTGGCCCACTACTTCAGACGCCGCATAGTAGCCCATTTCGGCATTCAAATGCTCCGAGCACGAATCGATATTGAATGCCTCCGCCAATATCTGGCGGTGCTGCAGGATGAGGCCATTGGCTTTCAGTTCGAGCAGCACTCTCGCTGCCGGGAATCTGGCGCTGAGAGATCAGCAAAGGCGTAACTCCCTTCGTTACGGGCGCCCACTCTGATCAATCACAACCCCCGGCGCCCCGGCCTGCAGCAACTCACGCAGGTGGTCAGGCACCGGGGTTTTTGCGAACGGTTCCGTGGTCATCATCACGTACACCGCTTCCGCACGGGCAATGGCTCGTCCTTCGTCCGCGTGGCGGATATCCGCTTCCAGGGTGAAGGAGGTATTGCCCAAATGCTGGAGTGACACGAACACGTCCAGCACATCGTCAAAGCGTGCGGAGGATTGCCATTCCGTGGTCAGCTTCACCACCTGATTATCCAGCCCCTGCGCCAGCAACTGGTTGTAGTCACAGCCCATGGCGCGCATGAACTCTGTCATGGCGAGATCCACGTAATCCCCGTAACGGGCATTGAAAACCACTTGCTGAGCGTCGCATTCGTTGTAACGAACCCGAAAGCGGAAACAGAACGGCTGGGGCATGATGTTCTCCAAAACGTCTAATGCATGGCTCCTACAGTGGCAGTAAGATGGCCATTGGCGTTACTCGAGCTTGCCGCGCTTACAGCATTCGCTCAATGGGCAATAGCGACAGCAACCATGCCAGCATGCGCCGCCACACCGTCACGTCGGGTTCGTTGTGGCGCACCTCCGGCCGACCGTCATGGCCATCCCCGGCCCAGGTCAGTTTTCCCTGCTCTTTATCGACCCGATAACTGTTTTCCGGCGCCAGGCCTTCTTCGATGAACGCCGCGACCTGCTGGCCCAGTTCCGCAGACGCCACGTAGTAGCCCATCTCCGTATTCAGATGCACCGAGCGCGGATCGATATTGAATGAGCCCACGAAGACCTCGCGCCGGTCCAGCACCATGGCCTTGGTATGCAGGCTGGCCCGGGAGCGCCCCTTGAACAGCCTTACCTGACGATGCAGCGCGCGGGCATTGGCTTTCAGTTCGTGCAGTTCCACCCCGGCCTCCAGCAGTCCATCTCGATAACGGGCATAGGCACCATGGGCGGCAATCACATCATTGGTGGCCAGGCTGTTGGTAAGCACCGCCGCGCGGCCTCCCCGCTGTTTCATCTCCGCCAGCTCGGCCACAAAGGCATCACCGGGAATAAAGTAGCTGGCCTCCATCAGCAATTCCTGATGATCGTCCCGGGCCAGCAGGTGGGCCAGCTGATCCCCCATCAGGGTCTGTTTGACCCCGGCGGCCTTGTCAGGACTATCGAACAGCAGCACCGCATGGGCCTGCACACACTGGCGGTCCTGTCCCGCCAGGTAATCGGTGAAGAAGGCTTCGTGCTGGGGAAACAGGTAGGGGTAGTTCTTGAGAGAGCGGCGCCATTGTCGCAGCCACTGCCAGACACGCTCCGCCGCCGACTCCCGGTAACGACGCAGGGTCTTCATGGGCATGGCCAGCGGGCTGTCCCAGTAACAGTCAAACGCCGCCTGGGTATCGGCGACGATGGGACCGCGCGCGTACAAGTCCAGATCACGGAAGTTGGTGGAGGCATTCACGCCGAAATAGTGATCGGCAATATTGCGGCCGCCCACGATTGCCCGCTCACCATCCACGATCCAGGCCTTGTTGTGCATGCGGTGATTAAGCAGCGGCATGTGGTGGAGCCACTGCAAGACGTGCTTGTAGCGCCCCCGGAAAGCGTTGAACAGGCGCACCTCGATATTGGGGTGCGCATCCAGCGCCGCCCACTTCACATCCCGACCCAGCTGGTTGGCGTGGTCCAGCAGCATGCGCACTTTCACACCCCGGCGTGCCGCCTCCAGCACCCGGTAGATCAGCAGCTTACCGGTGGTGTCGTCATCCCAGATGTAGTACTGCACATCCAGGGTTCGCCGGGCAAGACGGGCCAGGGTGATGCGCAAGGTAAATGCCTGATCGCTGTCAGCCACCAGGGCCAGGGAGGAAAGCATCATCGGGCTGGTCACCGCACTCACGCTGTTATCTCCCTGTTCACCCACATCTCTCCATCGACTGTCTCCATGACCCGGCCATGACCGGTCCATGACGATTTTCCTGTTTTTGGCCGTAGTGCCTACCCTGCCATAAAACGAACAGGGTTCACCGAAAATTCACAGGATTTTTACGGCCGGGACTTGTCGCACCGCCACCCTCTGGGCACTCCATTTTTGCTCAGGGATGAACACTCATGAAACGCATTCTCTTCGCCGGCCTGCTGGCCGCCTCACTGGGGTCGGCCCATGCCTACCAGTGGAACTACCCCGCCCCCATCAAGACCCCCGGCGCCAACGACAACGGCAAGGTGGTGCTGTTCGACGTGTCCCACGGGGGCACCGAAGGCAACGCGGACTGGGTCATCGACGGCGCCTTTTCCGACTTCGCCGATGCGCTGGTGGCCGAAGGCTATACGGTGCAGGAATACCGGGGTGTGGACAAGAACAGCGACGGCGTTATCCAGTTTGTGGACGACTACACCACCCCAACCACCGCCAACAGCAACGCCAACGAAGCGGTCATCACTTACACCGCCATCAGTCACGCGGATGTGCTGGTACTGGCGGAAAGCAACCGCCCCTTCACCCAGGCGGAACAGCAGGCACTGGAAGATTTTGTGGCCGCCGGCAAGGGCATTTTCTTTGTGGCCGACCATTACAACGCGGACCGCAACCTGAATACCTGGGACAGCACCGAAGTGTTCAACGGCTATAACCGCTCCACCCTGTCCCAGTTCAATGTGGGCGGCAGCTACGGCGACCTGCGTAACCCGGGTACCGCCAGCGGCTGGCTGGCCCAGGAGTTCGGCATTCGCTTCCGCTTCAATGCCATCGACTGGCACAGCGGCGCCAGCGGCATCGAACCCGCCAGCCAGGTTGAGGGGCTGACCACCGGCGTGGGCCCGGTACTGATGGCCGGTGGCGCCACCCTGGCCATCACCGACCCGAACAAGGCCAAGGGCCTGGTGTATTTCTCCACCAGCGACAGCCCCAGCCGCTGGACCCACGCGGTGGATTCCGGGCTCTACTTCGGCGGCACCGCCGAAGGCCCCTATGTGGCCATCGCCAAGTCCGGCCCCGGCAAGGCCGCCTTTATCGGTGACTCCAGCCCCATTGAAGATGCCTCACCCAAGTACAAGCGCCAGGACAACGGCAACACCAAAAA
The DNA here is from genome assembly GCF_014762765.1 of Alcanivorax sp. Taxonomy (GTDB): domain Bacteria; phylum Pseudomonadota; class Gammaproteobacteria; order Pseudomonadales; family Alcanivoracaceae; genus Alcanivorax. The sequence goes on along the minus strand of NZ_JABURH010000019.1, from coordinate 6,915 downwards.
TACCTACCCGGGGTGGACCGATGCGGGCAACGCCGCCCAGCTCAGCATTAACCTGATCGACTGGCTGGCCACCCCGGAAAGCTACACCCAGTTCAACA
>NZ_JABURH010000019.1:4893-6031 GCF_014762765.1 Alcanivorax sp. | reverse complement strand
TACATGAGTTACCCCAGCCTGGAATCGGTGAGCTCACTCACCGTAATCAGCGACTGCCCCTGATGCTTTTTAAAAATTCCCCGGCGGCGTTCGCGCCGCCCTTCTTTCAACCCGATACACAGGAAACACCATGAAGGCTTCACTACGATCCCTGCTGGCCCTGTCTCTGGCCAGCGGCGCCTTGCTCAGCGGCTGCGGCGGCGATGACGACAACACCCCCGCCCAACAGGACGCCAGCCCCCGGGTGGATCTGCGTCTGATGGAAACCACCGACATCCACGCCAACGTGATGGACTACAACTACTACAGTGACAGCGTGGACAACGGCCATGGCCTGGTGCGCACCGCCATGCTGGTCAAGCAGGCCCGCGCCGAAATCACTTACCCGGAAAATTCTGCACTGGTCGACAACGGCGACCTGATCCAGGGCAGCCCCATGGGCGACTGGCGCCAGGCGCAGGGGCTCACCAGCGGCGAGGTGCACCCGGTCTACAAGGTCATGAATGAAATGGCCTACGACGTGGGCAACTACGGCAACCACGAATTCAACTACGGCCTGGATTTCCTCGCCGAAAGCGTGGACGACGCCGCCTTCCCCTACATCAGCGCCAATGTGTTCAGCGCCGACGGCAGCACCCCGTATTTTGATCAGTACAAACTGATCACCAAAACGGTCTACGACCGGGACGGCAACCCCCACGACCTGACCCTGGGCTTTATCGGCTTCCTGCCACCGCAGATCATGCAGTGGGACAAGAAGAATCTGGAGGGCAAGGTCACCGCCAAGGACATCAAGGCCACCGCGGAGTTACTGGTGCCGCAGATGAAAGCGGAAGGCGCGGACATCATCGTCGCCATTCCCCATTCCGGTATAAACACTACCGCCTACTCGAAGGACGCCAAGGCAGAAAACAGCAGCTGGTACCTGGCGGACGTGGAAGGCATCGACGCCATCATGTTCGGCCACAGCCACCTGACCTTCCCTTCGGACAGCTTTGCCAACACCGCCAACGTGGATCTGGAAAAAGGCACCATCAAGGGCGTGCCCTCGGTGATGCCCGGCTACTGGGGCAGCCACCTGGGCATCATCGACCTGACCCTGGCACTCAATGAGGATGGCGAAAGCTGGACCGTGGTG
>NZ_JABURH010000019.1:0-4496 GCF_014762765.1 Alcanivorax sp. | reverse complement strand
GTGAAGAACATCGCCGATCTCTACCTCTACCCCAACACCCTGATGGCCGTGAAAGTGACCGGGGCCGAACTGGAACAATGGCTGGAATGTTCCGCTTCCCAGTTCTTCCAGATCACCGACACCGCCGACCGCCAGGAGCTGGTGGATTTCAGTGGCTTCCCCACCTACAACTTCGATGTCATCGACGGCGTCAGCTACCAGATCGATGTGACCGAACCGGCCCGCTACGATCGTGACTGCGCCAAGATCAGCGACGGCAGCCGCATCGTTGACCTGCAGTTCGAAGGAGCCGCCATCGACCCGGCCCAGGAATTTCTCATCGCCAGCAACAACTACCGTGCTACCGGCGGCCACTTTGCCGGCACCGGTGGCGATCATGTGGTGATCGAATCTCCGGACGAAAACCGCCAGGTGGTCGGCAACTACATCCAGGCCAACAGCCCGGTAACCCCTACCGCCGACAACAACTGGTCCTTCGCACCAATCCTGGGTTACAGCAGTGATCTGGAAATCGTCTTCCGGGTACCCAACACCGACCGCGCCAAGAACTTCGTGGCCGACGCGGTCGCCGGTGCCGGTGGCAGCTTCATGGCCACCCTGCTGGATGACAGCGGCAACGAAGCCATCTACGAGCTGAACCTGCAGCCCTGATCAATCGGACTGCGACACCCGACGAGTCGGCGCCGCCGGCTCGTCGTTTCTTACCCGCAGAAAGCTGGCAAAGCGCGGCAACCCGGTAGAGGTCAGACCGTAATATTTATAGGTCACCGTGCTGCCCAGCGGCGGCGGGTCCGCCCGCTCGTTATCGCTGAGCCCACTGCCCAGCTTGAAACGGCGCCCGTCCCCGGTTTTCACCACCAACGCCCCTACCTGGCCCTGGTATTTGCCTTTCCCCTCGCTGTAATCCACCACCGTTGCTTCCGCATCCTGAAAGGTTTTCACCTTGAGCAGCGCCGCCGTGCGACCGGCTTTGTAGAAACTGTCACCGTGATGCAGCATCAAGCCTTCTCCGCCGACCGCCAGCACCCGATCCAGCCGCGCCAGCAGGGCACCGTGGTCCGTGGCCCGTCGCTGTTCGACCATGGCCAGGTGATAGGAGGAGGTTTTCTCCACCAGCTCACGCATTTTTTCCACCCGCTTGCTGAATGGCACGCCACTGGCCGGCAGGTCGAACACCATAAAGCGGATCTGCCGCCATTCTTGCGCCTTCGGCTGTAACCGGCGGATCGCTGCCGACACCTGGGCAAAGCGGTCGCGCCCCATCCACAGCTCGCCATCCAGAGGCTGCGCGGGAAAATCGCGCAGGAACCAGTCCGGCGCGGCGATAATATTGCCGCCCCGGGACAACAACTGCTGCCCATCCCAGTAAGCCCGCACCCCGTCCAGCTTTTCGCTGACCCAGTAGCCCTGCAGATCCATACCCGCCTGGTACGCCCTGGCCAGCTGCAACGGCGGCTCGCTGGCATGGCCAGCCGTGGTCATCATCAACCAGACAACCAGCATCAAGCCAACCCGCAGACATCCGTGTCTTGCCGGTATTTTCACGGTCTTCTCCTTTTGTTCTCGCTCGCGGCTTCAGACTGTGCCTTAACGAAGCGCCCGGCTCTGTCCGCATTCGCAGCGCCAGCACGTAAGAGATCAGCGTTTTTGCAACAAATCCGCCGGCCGTGCATCCAAGCTTCAGGAGGTATCAATCATGCGCACACTGTTGTTTCTGGCCGCTCTGGTTCTGAGCAGCCCCGTACTGGCCGCCGAGGCCTACTTTGCCGGCGGTTGTTTCTGGTGTACCGAGTCGGACTTTGAAGAGCTGGATGGCGTCAGCGAGGCCATCAGCGGCTTTGCCGGTGGTGACGAAAAGAATCCCAGCTACGAGGATGTGGCCCATGGCCGCACCGGTCATACGGAAACCGTGAAGGTGATCTATGACCCGGAGGTGGTGAGCTACGACAACCTGCTCACCTGGTTCTGGCAGCATGTGGATCCCACTGACCCCAACGGCCAGTTCGTGGATCGCGGCCAGCAATATCGCAGCGCCATTTTCTATCAGACCGACGCCGAGAAAACCGCTGCCTTGGCCTCACGCAAGGCACTGGAGGAAAGTGGCCGTTTCGACAAGCCGGTGGTCACCGAAATCACCGAGCTGGACGCCTTCTACCCGGCGGAGGACTACCACCAGGACTACTACAAGACCCACAGCCTCAAATACAAGTATTACCGCTACCGCTCCGGCCGCGACCAGTTTTTGCAGGAACACTGGGACGACCCGAAACATCGCCCCTGGCTCATCGACCAGGTGACCCAGCGCTGGCAGGGCCCGGACCAGTTTCAGCGCCCCAGCGATGCGGTGCTGAAAAAATCCTTGCCCAAGCTGGTCTATCAGGTGACCCGGGAAGATGCCACCGAGCGGGCCTTCCAGAATGAATACTTTGACCACAAGGCCGAAGGGATCTACGTGGATGTGATCAGCGGCGAGCCGCTGTTTTCCTCCACAGACAAGTACAAATCCGGCACCGGCTGGCCAAGCTTTACCAAGCCCATCGACAAGTCATTCGTGACGCTGGAGGAAGACAACAAGCTGTGGGCCACCCGCACAGAAGTGCGCAGCCGCTACGCGGATTCTCACCTGGGTCATGTGTTCAGCGACGGCCCCGAGCCCACCGGCCAACGCTGGTGCATGAACTCCGCCGCGCTGCGTTTTGTGCCCAAGGCCGAGATGGAAAAACAGGGTTACGGGGACTATTTATCCCTGTTTGAGTGATGGCAACCGTGGCCGGTTGATGACAATGGCGATCACCCCGGCCACCGCCAACGCCCAGCAGTAATGGATGGCGCCGATCAGCGCCAGCGGCGACAGCCCGGCAATGGAACAGGCCAGCAACACCTGGGCGCCGTAGGGAATCAGCCCCTGCACCACGCAGGAAAAGATATCCAGCACACTGGCGGAACGGCGCAGGTCCACACCATGGTCTTCGGCGATGTCCCGGGCCATCTCCCCGGTAAGCACAATGGCCACGGTGTTGTTGGCTACAAACACATTGGCCACCACCACCAGCAGGGCAATACCCACTTCCCCGGCCCGTTGCAGCGGCAGTTTCAGCCAGCGGGTCAGGCCATGAATCCGTTCGATCAACCAGCGGGTGCCACCCTGGTCTGTCATCAGTTGTGACAGCCCACCGATCAGCATGGACAGCAGCATGATCTCGAACATGCTTTCAAAACCGCTGTAGACCGCCCCATTCACCTGGGCCAGCCCATAGTCCGCCCCCTGCACCATGCCGGTGACCCCGGCCACGGCGATACCGATGATCAACACCGCCAACACGTTCAGCCCGCTCAGGGCCAAAGCAAAGACCAGCAGGTAAGGCAGCACCAGCCAGGGCTGCAACGGCTCCGCCTGCACCTGATGGTCACCGCCGCCCAGCATCACCAGCACCGCCACGGTCACCAGCGCCGCCGGCAGGGCAATCCAGATATTCACCCGGAACTTGTCCTTCAACGAGACGCCCTGGCTGCGGGTGGCGGCAATGGTGGTATCGGAAATCATCGACAGGTTGTCGCCGAACATGGCGCCACCCGCCACGGCCCCCACCGCCAGCGGCAAGGGCAGCCCGGTGGCCTGGGCAAAGCCGGCGGCAATGGGCGCGGTAGCGGCGATGGTGCCCATGGAGGTGCCCATGGCCGTGGCGATAAAGGCAGCGATCAGAAACAGGGCCGGCAATACCCAGTCAGAGGGAATAATGCGCAGGCCAAGCTGCACGGTGGCATCCACACTGCCGATGCTGTCACTGACACTGGCAAAGGCCCCGGCCAGCAGGAACACCAGGCACATGAGAATGATATTGGGGTGGCCAATCCCTACCAGCAGGCGCTCCACACTGCGGCCCAGCGCCTGCCGCGCCAGCACAAAAGCCAGCACGATAGCCGCCATGGCCACCACCGGCGCCTTGATCTGGTAGAAAGCGAACTCGGTGCCCTGCAGGCTGTAATAGATCCCGCTACCGAAAAACACCGCCATAAAAAACAGCAGTGGCAACAAGGGCCAGGCGCGGGCAGGGGCTTGAGTCATGGATCAATCCGGATCAGCGGTGAATTCCGCACAGTGTAGAGATTACCGGCCGGGGGCGGTACCTACCCCCCTAGCCGTAGGAGCGTCGCTGGCGGCGCGATAACCAAACGTCGATAAACAATGTATTACCACAGAGGGCACAGAGATCACTGAGGAGAAGAAAGGGTTTTCTCGGTGTGCTTTGTGCCCTCTGTGGTGAGAGTGCTTTTAAAAAGGATTGGAATCGCGCCGCCAGCGACGCTCCTACGTCGGGCTAGAACGTATCCACAAACGGCCGACCGCCACTGCCACCTCGATGCCCGGACGCATTCAACCCACGCAACAACCACTGGCGACTTTCCATGGGATCAATCACCGCATCGATCTCCAGGAAGCTGGCCATGTTCAGGGCCTTGCCCTGCTGGTAGGCCTTGGCCACCAGCTTGTCGAA
>NZ_JABURH010000193.1:8596-17265 GCF_014762765.1 Alcanivorax sp. | reverse complement strand
CCCCTTGGTCACCTGGCTGCCCAGCTGAATCACGGTTTTGGAGGAGGCATTTCGCAGTGCCTGGGCGTCGGTGTTGGCGCAGATAAAATCCACCCCTTCCACACCGGAACGCACCATGTGATCCACGGCGTTACCGCCGCCGCCACCGACACCTACCACTTTAATGACCGCGCCATGCGGTACGCTGTCTTCCAGTTTGAATTGCATGGTTGATCTCCCGTTATTGCTTCCCTGTTACTACTTTGAACGTCATTTAACGTCGAATTGTCCCGGTGATGTTGCTGCGGCCCGGAACTGCCGCTTCCGCGAAAACTGTTAACCGGCCCGGGGAACTAGAAGTTGCCCTTGAACCAGTTTTTGAACCGCTCTACCCAGTTCACTTCCCCGCCACCGGCAAGGGCGCGGGCACTGGTGCCGTCCTTTTCCATGCGCTGGCCGTACAACAGCAGGCCCACCGCGGTGGAATAGATCGGGTTCTTGACCACATCGATGAGCCCGGAGATACCCTGCGGGGACCCCAGACGCACCGGCATGTGAAAGATTTCTTCGGCCAGATCCACCGCGCCCTCGATTTTGGAGGAGCCCCCGGTGAGCACGATGCCCCCGGGAATCAGGTCCTCGAAGCCGGAGCGACGCAGCTCCGCCTGGATCAGGGTGAACAGCTCGTCATAGCGTGGCTCCACCACCTCGGCCAGGTTCTGGCGGCTGAGGGTACGGGGCGGCCGGTCGCCCACGCTGGGCACCTTGATGGTTTCGTCCGCACCGGCCAGCTGGGTCAGCGCGCAGGCGTACTTGATCTTGATTTCGTCCGCGTGCTGCTTGGGGGTCCGCAGGGCCATGGCGATATCGTTGGTCACCTGATCCCCGGCAATGGGAATGTTGGCGGTGTGACGGATGGCCCCTTCGGTGAAGATGGCGATATCCGTGGTACCGCCACCGATATCCACGATGCAGACACCCAGCTCACGCTCGTCTTCAGTGAGAACGGCGTGAGCACTCGCTAACTGCTCAAGAATGATGTCATCGACTTCCAGGTTGCAGCGGCGCACACATTTCTCGATGTTCTGGGCGGCGTTCACGGCGCAGGTCACCAGGTGCACCTTGGCCTCCAGGCGCACACCGCTCATGCCGATGGGCTCGCGCACCCCTTCCTGGTTGTCGACCACATATTCCTGGGGCAGCACATGCAGGGTTTTCTGGTCCGCCGGGATCGCCACGGCCTGGGCCGCGTCAATCACCCGGTCGATATCTGCCTGGGCCACTTCCCGGTCGCGGATGGCGACGATGCCGTGGGAATTGAGGCTGCGCACATGGGAACCGGCGATGCCCGCATACACCGTATGAATGTGGCAGCCAGCCATCAGCTCGGCCTCTTCCACCGCCCGCTGGATGGAGCGCACGGTGGCTTCGATATCCACCACCACACCCTTCTTCATCCCCCGGGACGGCTGGGAGCCGATACCGACGATTTCCATGGTGCCATCGGCGGATGACTGACCGACGATGGCCACCACCTTGGAGGTGCCAATGTCGAGTCCGACAATCATGTTTTCTGATGCGTTTGCCATGTCATCCATTCTCCTAAAACTAGCTTTGCTCGCCCCAGGTCACCGCCATGCCATCGGCATAACGCAGGTCGACCCGGGTTACCCGGCGGCTGTCCGTGCTCAGCACACCGCGATAGAGCCGCACAAAGCGGCGCAGTTTGCTGGTGTACGCTTCACGGTCTACCACCAGCTGCATATCGTTGTTCAGGGTCAGGCGCGCGGTCAGTCGCGCGTTGACCTCCATGCTGCGAATACCCAGGTCCACATCTGCCAGCATCTTGCCCATGCTGTGATAGAACCCCATCACTTCCTCCAGCCGCTGCTGCGGTCCGCTCAGTCGCGGCAATCCGGCCAGGTCGTACTGCTTGAGCGCCTTGAACGGCTCACCGCTGTCTGAAATCAGCACGGTGTCATTCCACACCGCCACCGGGCGCCGCTCTTCCACGGTCAACACCACGGTATCGGGCCACTGCCGGCGAACGGAAACCCGCTCCACCCAGCTCAGGCCCTGTGCCTGCTGATAGATTTCCTCCAGCGGCACGGAAAAATAATTTTCGTCGCGAACCAGCGCCGCCAGGGCGGTCTGGATCTGCTGCTGACGGCGCACATCGGTGACACCATCGACACCCACCTTGCGCACCGGATAACCATCCAGTGCCGCCGGCAGATAGATCACACCGACCAACAACACCGCCGCCACCGTTCCCACCAGCATCCAGGGCACCGCTGCCGCCACCCGCTCGTTGAGCGGTACGCCGGCTTTCTTCACCGGCTTGCGGCGGGCCCCGCGCGGGGTCGCGGCCTGCTTAGCCATCACTCCGTTCCAGCGCATCCAGCAGGATTTCCCCCACCAGGGTGTCGAAATCCCGCCCGGCGGCCTTGGCTGCCATGGGTACCAGGGAGTGATCGGTCATTCCCGGTACCGTGTTCACTTCCAGCAACTGCCAGTGACCCTGCTCATCGCGCATCACATCCACCCGGCCCCAGCCCCGACATCCGGCCACCCGGAAGGCGGTCAGAGCCAGTTGGCGCAGGGCCTGCTCATCGGCCTCATCCAGCCCCGCCGGGCACAGATATTCAGTGCTGTTGGACTGGTACTTGGCTTCGAAGTCATAAAACGCATTCGGTGTCTTCAGGCGAATCGCCGGCAACGGCTCGTCGCCCAGGATGGCCACGGTGTATTCCGGGCCGTTCACCCAGGCTTCCACCAGCACATCGGAATCAAACTTTTCCGCTTCTTTCAGGGCCTGAACCAGCTGCTCGGCGTTATCCGCCTTGGCCATGCCAATGGACGAGCCCTCATGGGCCGGCTTGATCATCAGCGGAAAGCCCAGGTCCATATCATTACGGCCGGCCACATAAAACGCCGGGGTTGGCAAGCCGGCGCCTTTCCACAGTTGTTTGGTGCGCACCTTGTCCATGCCGATGGCGGAGGCCATCACCCCGGAACCGGTGTAGGGGATGCCCAGGTGTTCCAGGACGCCCTGGATAACGCCGTCTTCGCCGCCCCGGCCATGCAGGGCGATAAAGGCCGCATCAAACCCTTTCAGGGTATCCACGCTCTTGTGTGCCGGGTCCACCAACTCGGCGATCAGCCCCAGATTGCGCAGCGCCTGATGGACCGCCGCACCACTTTTCAGTGACACGGGGCGCTCGGCGGAATTGCCGCCGGCCAGTACCGCTACCCGGCCAACGCTGGCCAGTTGCTTCTTCAGCAGCACCTTATCCACGCTTGGCGCCTCCCTGTTCAGCCAGTTCTTTTGCAATGGCTCCCACATTGCCGGCGCCCTGGGTCACCAGCAGATCACCGTCCTGCAGTTGGGTGGCCAGAATGTCGGCCAGCTTGGCCGGATCATCCACGAATACGGGCTCCACTCGCCCACGCTTGCGGATGCTGCGGCACAGGGCGCGAGCATCGGCCCCGGGGATCGGGTCTTCGCCGGCGCCATACACTTCCAGCATCAGCAACACATCCACCCCGGAGAGCACATCCACGAAATCCTCGTAAAGATCCTGGGTACGGGTATAACGGTGGGGCTGGAACAGCATGGCCAGACGACGACCCGGCCAGCCGGCACGGATGGCATCGATGGTGACAGCCACTTCGCTGGGGTGGTGACCATAGTCATCCACCAGGGTCGCGCTGCCACCGTCGAAGTGATATTCGCCTTGCACATCAAAGCGACGGCCAACACCGGTAAAGTTATTCAGGCCGCGAATAATGGCGTCATCGCTGGCGCCTTCATCGGCGGCCACGGCGATGGCCGCCAGAGCATTGAGGACGTTGTGCTTGCCGGGCATGTGCAGCACCACATCCAGCGGCTCACCTTCCTTGCGGATCACCCGGAAAGACGTGGTCATACCCTGTTGCTGCACGTTCTCCGCACGCAGATCCGCATCGTCACTGAAGCCATAGCGGATCACTTGGCGATTGACCCGTGGCAGCAGCTTGCGCACCACCGGGTCATCCACACACATGACTGCCACGCCGTAGAACGGCAGGTTGTGCAGGAACTCGATAAAGGTGTTCTCCAGCTGGGCAAAATCCCCGCCATAGGTGTGCATGTGATCCGCTTCAATATTGGTCACGATGGCACTCATGGGCTGCAGGTGCAGGAAGCTGGCGTCGGACTCATCCGCTTCCGCCACCAGATAACGGCTCTGCCCCAGGCGCGCATTGGTCCCGGCGCTGTTCAGTCGCCCGCCAATCACGAAGGTGGGATCCATACCCGCTTCTGCCATGATGGCCGCGGTCATGGACGTCGTCGTGGTCTTGCCGTGGGTGCCGGCCACGGCGATGCCGTGACGGAAGCGCATCAGCTCCGCCAGCATCTGGGCCCGCGGCACCACCGGAATCCGGCGGGCATGGGCTTCCGCCACTTCCTCGTTTTCCGTGGTCACCGCCGTGGACGTTACCACCACGTCAGCGCCATCGATATTTTCTGCCCGGTGACCGATTTCCACCCGCACACCCAGGCCACGCAAGCGCTCTACGACCGCCGATTCCTTGATGTCGCTACCGCTGATGGCATAGCCCTGATTGGCCAGCACCTCGGCGATGCCACACATGCCCACGCCGCCGATACCCACAAAGTGGATACCGCTGATGCGCCGCATCTCGGGGACGATATGGATGTTGTCGTTATCGGCCATTGGCCACCTCCTCACACAGCGTGGCCGCGCGCTCGGCGCTGTCGGCCACGGCCTGCTCGCGAGCCCGCTGCGCCATTTGCGCCAGCAACCCGCGTTCTGCAACCGGTTTCAATATGCCCGCCAGGCTGGCGGCACTCATGTCCCGCTGGGGCAGCAACAGGGCCGCGCCCCGGTCTGACAGCCAGCGGGCATTCAATGTCTGATGATCGTCCACTGCCGTGGGCAGCGGCACGAACAGGGCCGCCACACCGGCGGCCGCCACTTCCGCGACGGTTAGCGCCCCGGCCCGGCAGATCACCAGATCCGCCCAGCCGTAGGCTTGTGCCATGTCGTCGATAAATTCACTGACCTGGGCGTCCAACCCCAACGCCTGGTAAATCGGCGCCGCTTCACTGGTACGGCCAGCACCACACTGGTGGCGCACCTGGATATCCTGGCCCAGTACCGCCAGCAGCAGTTCCGGCAGGTCCTGATTCAGCACCAGGGCCCCCTGGCTGCCGCCCAGTACCAGCACCCGCAGACCGCCCTGGTGCTGGGCATAACGACGAGACGGCTCTTCCAGATTGGCAATCTCGGCGCGTACCGGATTACCCACCCAGCAGGCACTCTGGGTGCCGAACGCCCCCTGGAAACCTTCCAGGGTCACGGTGGCCATCTTGGACAACAACCGGTTGGTCAGCCCCGGCACCGCATTCTGTTCGTGGACTACCACCGGCACCTTGCACAGGCGCGCGGCCAGGCCACCAGGACCACTGGCAAAACCGCCAAAGCCCACCGCCAGCAGCGGCTGGCGTTGGCTGATCAGGCTGCGCGCCTGCAGCACCGCGCGTAGCAGATTGAACGGGGCGGTGAGCTTGCGCTTGAGTCCGCCGCCACGCAACCGGGACACGGCCAGCTCGGCGATCTCGTAGCCGTACTGGCGAACCAGTTTGCCTTCCATACCGTTTTCCGCGCCCAGCCAGAGGATCCGGAAACCGCGCTCACGCAATTGATCCGCCACTGCCAGCGCCGGAAACACATGCCCGCCGGTGCCGCCTGCCATGATCAGGATGGTGCCGCTCATCGTGCCGCCCTCCCTCTCGCTTTCAGCTGCTCGGCTTCGGCGCCGGCACGCAGGATCAGCCCCACCATGGCGGAGAAGATCAGCAGTGAAGAACCGCCATAACTGATAAACGGCAGGGTCAGTCCCTTGGTAGGCAACAGGCCCATATTTACACCCAGGTTGATGAACACCTGGGAGCACAAGACGAAGGCGCAGCCATAAACCAGATAGGCGTGGTACAGCAGACCGCGGGTTTCCAGGCTGTGACCCAGGCGGAAGATGCGCCAGCCCAGCAGCACAAAGCCGCTGATCAACGCCAGATTCCCCAGCAAACCCAGCTCTTCGGCCATCACCGCGTAAACAAAATCGGTGTGGGCTTCCGGCAGGTAGAACAGCTTCTGCACGCTGTTACCCAGACCTACGCCATCCCAGTGGCCACGGCCAAAGGCGATCAGACTCTGGGTCAATTGGTATCCGGAGCCGTACTGGTCCGCCCAGGGGTCGGTAAAGGTCATCAGCCGCGCCACCCGATAGGGTTCGGCAAAAGCCACCAGGGCGCCCAGCGCCACCGCAGCCAGTCCAATCAACAAGAAGCGCAGGGTCGGCACCCCGGACAGGAACAACATGCCCATGGCGGTGATACCCAGCACCACCACAGCGCCGAAATCCGGCTCCAGCAGCAGCAGGATGGTCAGCACGCCAAGCAACGCCAGGGGTAGCAGAAAGGCCTTCCACTCGGTTTCCAGGGCCGCTTTGCGCTGGGCGATATACCCTGCCAGATACAGGACGAAACAGAGCTTGACGATTTCCGAGGCCTGAATGGTCAGGCCCGGCAGGGCAATCCAGCGAGTGGAGCCGTTGACCGTACGGCCCAGACCGGGGATGAACACCATCACCAGCACCACCAGCGCCACCGGCAACATCAAGAAGCGCAACCGCTCCAGCAACGCCAACGGCACCGCAAAATAAACAAAGGCACCGGCAGCCAGCCCCAGTGACAGATAGATGCCGTGGCGCAACGCATAATAGAAGGGATCGCCCAGCCGGGTTTCAGCAATCTGCAGGCTGGCAGATGAGACCATCACCAGACCGGCCAGCGCCAACAGGATGGCACTCCACATCAGGGTTTTGTCCAGGCCCCGGTTATCCAGCTTGAGGATCATGCGCTCAGTCATGGCACACCTCCCTGGCCCGGGCGGAGAAGTCATCACCACGGGCAACAAAGCTGGAATACATATCGAAAGACGCACAGGCCGGCGACAGCAACACCGCATCACCGGGTTGTGCCAATGCATGGGCCCGGGCCACAGCCGCTTCCATGTCGGCCACCAGCTCGCAAGGGGCAGCGGACATCCCCTGAGCCAGGGTACTGCGATCTTCACCCATCAGCAGGCCGGCGCGCAGATACTGGCGCGCCGGCTCTGTCAGTGGGGAGAAATCCTGACCCTTGCCCTGACCACCGGCAATCAGGATCACTTTGCCGTCGATGCTTTCACCGATACCGGTCAGAGCCGCCAGGGTGGCACCCACATTGGTCGCCTTGGAATCGTTGAACCAGCGCACGCCACCGGCTTCAGCCACCAGTTGGCAGCGGTGCGGCAAGCCGGTAAAGGCTTTCACCGTGGCCAGCGCCTTGTCACGGTTCAGGGACAAGGCATCGCTGATCGCCAGCACGGAAAGGATGTTCATGGCGTTGTGATGACCGGTGAGCGCCAGTTCGGACAGGGCCAGCAGTTGCTCGCCGCGACACAGCAACCGACCGTTCTCAGTATCCAGCCGGTAATCCGCTTCCGGATGAGCGCCAAAACTGATCTGGCGCGGCACCCCGGCAGGGGGACGGGTGGCCAGGTCATCCCGGTTCCACACCGCGACCTGGCAACCATCATAGATGCGCTGCTTGGCGGCCACGTAATCAGCGAAGCTGGCGTAACGATCCAGGTGATCCTGGGACACATTGAGAATGGTCGCCACTTCCGCGCTCAGGCTGTAGGTGGTTTCCAGCTGGAAACTGGACAGCTCCAGCACGTACAGGCGCGCCTGATCATCCAGCAGCTCCAGGGCCGGCACCCCCAGATTGCCGCCGATGCCCGGGTTCATGCCGCAGGCGTCAGCCACCTGGCCCAGCAGCGTCGTCACGGTACTCTTGGCGTTGGAACCAGTGATCGCCACCAGAGGCTCGCTGGCAGCACGGGCAAAAAGTTCCACATCGCCGATCACTTCCTTGCCAGCAACCACTTGCTCGGCAATAGCGGGGGTCGCCACTGCCACACCGGGGCTGACAATCAGACGACGGGCGTTGTTCATCCAGCCGGCCTTGAAACCACCGGTATGAATTTTCACGTTGGGGAATTCGGCGCGCAGGGCCTCCAGGCCGGCGGGTTCGGCACGGGTGTCCAGGGCGCGCACAGGCATCCCCTGGTCCGTCAGATAACGGATCACGGAACGCCCGGATACTCCCAGGCCAATTACCAGATCAAACCCGTCTTTCGCCATAAAGCTAACTCAATCCCCTATCGGATTTTCAGGGTCGCCAGACCCACCAGGACCAGAATTACGGTGATGATCCAGAAGCGCACAATGATCTTCGGCTCCGGCCATCCTTTCAGTTCAAAGTGGTGATGAATCGGCGCCATGCGGAACACCCGCCGGCCGGTGAGCTTGAACGACCCCACCTGCAACATCACCGAGACGGTTTCCATCACGAACACACCACCCATGATGAAAAGTACGATTTCCTGACGGACGATCACCGCCATCACGCCCAGCACTGCGCCCAGGCCCAACGCGCCCACATCGCCCATGAACACTTGTGCCGGATAAGCGTTGAACCACAGGAACCCGAGGCCGGCGCCACACAGGGCGGCAGAAATAATCACAAGTTCGCCGGCACCGGCCACATAGGGAATCTGCAGGTACGGAGCGAATTC
>NZ_JABURH010000193.1:0-8234 GCF_014762765.1 Alcanivorax sp. | reverse complement strand
ACCTTGCGCCAGTCATCCACCCAGCCCACGGCACCAAAGACGAACAGCACACCCAGGGTGATCCAGATAAAACGGTTACTCAGGTCGGCCCACAGCAAGGTGGAGATGACGATGGCAATGAGGATCAGCGCCCCGCCCATGGTTGGGGTACCAGCCTTGCTCAGATGGCTCTTCGGGCCATCATCACGAATGGCCTGACCCACCTGCTTTTCCTGCAGCTTGCGGATCATGATCGGGCCCACCCAGAAGGCAATAAACAGGGCCGTCAACACGCTGAGAATGCCGCGCAGGGTGATGTACTGCACCACCAGGAAACCGCTGTGAAATTCTGCCAGAAGCTCAGCCAGCCATAGCAACATCAGAGTGCCCCCTGTTTCGATTTGTGAGGGCCTGCGCCCATGGTCAGTCGCTGCACCACCGCTTCCATACCGGCGCTGCGCGAACCTTTCACCAACACGGTTCCACCCTGCTGAAGAACCGGGGCACTCCAGGTTGCCGCCTGCTGATCGTTCTGCGCCGTCCTGGCACCTTCACCAAAGCCCACGGCAGCAGCACTGGCGCCCGTCATCACCACCAGGTCACTGATTCCCGCCTGGCGTGCATAATCTCCCAGCTCTTCAACCAGTTGCTCTGCCTGCGGACCCAGCTCGCCCATGGCTCCCAGCACCAGCATCTGCGGCGCCGGCTGGGCGGCCAGCCAGTCGATGGCAACACGCACGGAACCCGGGTTGGCGTTGTAGGTGTCATCCACCAGCACGCCATCACCCACCGCATGCAGATTCATACGGCCGGGCACCGGCTTCAGTTGCGCCAAGCGAGGCAGCACCTCGCCCAGATTCACACCCAGAGCTCGCACGGCGGCACAGGCCATCAAGGCATTGCTGACTTGATGGGCGCCGGGCAATGGCAGGATCACTGTCTCGCCCAGCGGCTGAAGAACAAATTCCACCCGCTCCTGATGCAGTTGAATATTCTCGGCGTACAGATCCGCCGGTGCCTGACTGCCCACACGAATCACGGTAAGGCCGGCTTTTTCTGCCTCAGCGGCGAAGAAATCGGCAAAGCTGTCGTCGTTATTGATGATCGCCTGCCCACCAGCCTGGCAACCGCCAAAGATTTCCGCCTTGGCATTGGCAATGCCCTGCATGGAACCAAACCCTTCAAGATGCGCACCGGTCACATTGGTCACCAGCACCACCTTCGGTTTGGCCAGGGAACTGGTCCAGGCAATCTCACCCGGGGCATTCGCGCCCAGCTCAATGACCGCATAGCGGTGCTCGCCGGACAGACGCAGCAACGTCAGCGGCACACCGATGTCATTGTTGAAATTGCCACGGGTGGCCAGGGTGTCCTCGCCCAGCATGGCGGCGGCCATTTCCTTGACGGTGGTCTTGCCGGCATTGCCGGTTACCGCCAAGCGCTCGCCGGTAAACTGATCCGCATAGCCGCTGGCGAGACGGCCCAGACCCAGACGGGTATCGGCTACCTGCACGGCGCTGGCAAAGTCACTTTGCTCACGGTCAACGAGGGCGGCGATGGCACCACCTTCGACGGCTTGGGCAAGAAAATCATGGGCATCGAAACGCTCGCCCTTGAGCGCCACAAACAGGCAGCCCGGGGCCATGTCACGGGTATCGGTCACCACAGCACTGACCTTGCGGTCTTCCCCGATCAGGGTGCCGCCGGTCCACTGGGCGATCTGCGACAACCACATCATGACGCACCTCCCCGGGAGGCCAGCGCCTGACGGGCAAGTTCTCTGTCATCACTGGGGTAACGCACGCCGTCGATTTCCTGGTAGTCCTCATGGCCCTTGCCGGCCAGCAGAATCACGTCGCCGGCCCGGGCACTGTTGACGGTTTCCTGCACCGCCTCGGCACGATCCACGTTTTCGTGGACCGCCTGCGCCCCGGTTAGACCGGCACGCATTTGATCAATAATGGTTTGCGGGTCTTCGCTGCGCGGGTTATCGCTGGTCAGCACCACGGTATCGGCGAGCTTTTCCGCCACCGCCGCCATCTGCGGGCGCTTGCCCTCATCCCGGTCACCGCCACAGCCAACCACGCAGAACAGACGGCCGGCAAAGTGATCCCGGCAAGCCTGCAGCGCTTTTTCCAGACCATCCGGAGTGTGGGCATAATCCACGATCACCGTCGGACAGCCATCAGCCTGCACCGGTTCCATACGCCCCGGTACGGGCGTAATGGCGGCCAGTGCCCCGCCCAGCGCCTCAGCGGCTACGCCCTGACCATGCAGGATGGCCGCAACGGCCATCACATTGCTGAGATTGAAGCGACCAAACAGAGGCAGGCTCAACGGCAGCACTGCGCCGCCTACGAACAGCTCCGCCTCGATTCCCTCTGCGGTGCATTGCACGGACTGGCAACGCACAGTGGCGCCCTGCTGGCTGCCGAAGGTGACACAGCGAACCCCGTCGGGCAGGCAAGCAATCAGGGTTGAGGCTGCCGGATCATCACAATTGATCACCGCCAGCTGCACGCCTTCGCGAGTAAACAGCATGGCCTTGGCCGCCAGGTAGGATTCCATGTCGCCGTGATAATCCAGATGGTCCCGGCTCAGATTGCTGAATACCGCCGTAGTGACCAGGGTGCCGCCCAGACGATTCTGGTCCAGGGCATGGGAGGAAATCTCCATGGCTACGGTATCGGCACCAGCATCGCGCACTTTTGCCAATCCGGCCTGCAGGGTAATCGGGTCTGGCGTGGTATGGCCGGTGGTCTGCTCCTGACCTTTCAGTCCCAGTCCAAGAGTCCCCACCAAAGCACAACGATGCCCCAGCGCATTCAGTGCATCGCGCAGGAACCAGGTGATGCTGGTCTTGCCATTGGTGCCCGTCACACCGGTAATGCGCAGGCGATTGGCCGGCTCACCGAACCAGCGCGCAGCCAGATCACCCACCTGCCCCGCCAGCCCCGGCAGATTCACGCAGGGCACCGGCTGCTGCAGATCCACGGAGAACGTCTCCGCGTCGGCCAGCACCACAGCGGCCCCGGCACTGATGGCCTGGGCGATGAAATGACGGCCGTCACTGGACACACCCGGTACCGCGACAAACACTTCACCCGGCTGCAGGCGGCGGCTGTCTAGCTGCAAACCAGAAATAGCAAGGCCTGCCACTTGGGCAGGCAGGCTGTGCTCGGGGAGCAGTTGCTGGAGGCGCATCATGAGCGGTCCTCCGTATCCGGGCCGCCGGCCAGTAGCCCTTCAGGCTTGTCCGGCGGCACATGCAATGTCCGCAACACCCCACCCATGATCCGGGAAAAGGCCGGCGCGGCTACCAGACCGCCGTAGTAGGCATCGCTGCGTGGATCGTCGATAACCACCACGGTGACGATGCGCGGGTCCGTGGCCGGGGCCAGGCCGGCAAACAGCCCGATATAGCTGTCATCCGCATAACCACCAGATACCACCTTGTGCACCGTGCCGGTTTTGCCGGCCACCTGGTAACCGGGAACCTGGGCGCGACTGGCCGTGCCCACCTGGCTAACCACGGTTTCCAGCATCTGAACCAGTTGCCGGGCGACAGGTTTGCCAAGTACCTGTTCACCGGCGGGCTTTTCTTTCACCTTTTTCAGGGTCAGCGGCACCTTGACGCCGTCGTTGGCGATCACTGCATAAGCCTGAGCCAGCTGTACCGCAGAAACGCTCAAGCCGTAACCATAGGAAAGCGCAGCCCGCTCCACTTCCCGCCAGTGACTCCGCAATGGCAGCATGCCGTTGCTTTCACCGGGAAAATCAATGGCGGTGGCCTGACCGAAACCGAAACGCTCCAGATAGGTGGGCAGTGCCAGCGGTTCCATGGCCAGCGCCAGTTTGCTGGTACCCACGTTGGAGCTTTTGGTTAGCACGGTGGTGATATCGATCACCCCGTAGTCGCGATGGTCACGAATGGTTTTGCTGCCCACCCGCAAAGTACCGGGATGAGTATTGATGGTGGTAGACGGAGTGACCATGCCCATTTCCATGGCCGCCGCCACGGTAAAGGGCTTCATGGTGGAGCCGGGCTCAAACAGATCGGTCACCGCCCGGTTGCGCAGGGCACCGGTATCCAGATTGCCACGGTTGTTGGGGTTGTAGGCAGGCTGGTTCACCATGGCCAGCACTTCGCCGGTACGAACATCCAGCACCACCGCACTGCCACCCTTGGCCTTGAACTGCTGCACCGCGCCCAGCAGTTCACGATACGCCAGATACTGCAGGCGCAGGTCGATACTCAGCGTCACATCTTCACCGGGCTGCGCCGGCTCCAGCACCTCAATATCCTGGATCACGCGACCCAACAGGTCGCGAACCACCTTCTTCCGACCGGATTTGCCGGACAGGTGTGATTCCATGTCCAGCTCTACGCCTTCCTGACCCTGATCATCAATATTGGTAAAGCCCACCACATGACTGGTCACTTCACCTGCGGGATAGTAACGCCGGTATTCGGTCAGCGAATGGATACCCGGGACATTCAGATCCAATACCGCCTTGGCCGCCTCCGGCGCCAGGCCACGCCCGAGGTAGATGAATTCCCTGGATTCATGACGACGCACCTTGCGGGCAAATTCCTGCTGACTGATCACCGGATTGCCCGCCAGACGCACCCACTGCTCCTGGTTCTCCAGGGCTTCACGGGGATTCGCCCAGAGGGTGACCACAGGCGTACTGACCGCAAGGGGACGACCATCACGATCCCGAATAACGCCCCGGTGGGCAGCCAGGGGCTCCACACGCAAATTGCGGATATCTCCCTGGTGGGCAAGAAAATCGTGCTGGATCACTTGCAGGTCCACCGCCCGCACCACCAGGACACAGGCGCACACCAGCCAGAAGCCCAGCACAAAGCGCCAGCGCATCTGGTGATTGGGTTGCCGTGTCTTGCGAGCCTGGCGTTTCATGGCCGGATCAGCACTCTCTCATCGGTTTTCGGTAATTTCATGCCCAGCTTCTCGCGAGCCAGGCGCTCCACCCGGGCATAACTGCCCCAAGTGCTATGCTCCAACAGCAGCTGACTCCACTGGCTCTCCAGTCGAGTTTGCTGCTGCTGTAATTTCTGGCTCTCGTCGGTGAGTCGACGAGCCTCGTGAACGCTGTAACTCACCGCCAGCGCAGAGATCACTACCAGCATCACCAGGGCGCGGATCAGCCAGGGGGCGCTCATCAGGCCACCTTCTCCGCCACCCGCAATACCGCACTGCGCGAGCGAACATTCACTTTCAATTCGGCCTTGCTGGCACGGATCGCCTTGCCAACCGGCTCCAGCCGCTGCGGCATTTCATCGCCCAACGGCAAGCCACCGCGCCCCTTGGGAGCCCGGCCGGAGTGATCGCGAATAAACAGCTTCACGATCCGGTCTTCCAGAGAATGGAAGCTGATAATGGCGAGACGCCCGCCGATGGCGAGCGTCTCCAGGGACTGTTCGAGCACTTGGGTCAGCGCATCCAGCTCCCCGTTTATATGTATTCGCAATGCCTGAAAACTGCGTGTAGCCGGGTGCTTGCCCGGCTCGCCGCGGCCGATAGCCGACTCAATCAAATCGGCAAGCTGCAAGGTGCGAGTAATCGGCCGCTCGTTGCGCTCCTCGCAAATACGTCGGGCAATCCGCCGCGACTTTCGCTCATCGCCATAGCGATACAGCACATTGGCAATATCCTGCTCGTCGGCCCGAGCCAGCCACTGTGCAACACTTTCACCCTGAGTGGGGTCCATGCGCATATCCAGGGGCCCATCACGCAGAAAGCTGAAACCACGCCCAGCATCATCCAGTTGTGGCGACGACACGCCCAGATCCAGCAACAGGCCATCAATGGGGCGGCCCACCTGATCAACCACATCGGGCAGGCAATCAAAGCGACTGGCCACGATCTGGAAACGGCTATCTTCCGACGCCAACTGCTCGCCCGCGGCAACGGCCTGGGGGTCACGATCGATACCGGCAAGGCGGCCCTGTGCGTCCAGCTTTTCCAGCAGTGCGCGACTGTGACCACCTCGCCCGAAGGTGCCATCCACATAAAAACCATCGCTACGGCTGAACCACATATCCAGTACCTCGTCCAGCATCACCGGCTGGTGTTCGTACTGCGTGCCCTTGTCGGTCATCAGAAAGACAGCTCCTGGACACTCTCCGGCAATGCATCCGGATCCAGGGTGCCATCCTCTTCCAACCAGCTTTCTGCTTTCCAGATTTCAAAACGGTGCATCTGACCGATCAGCATGGCCTGCTTCTCCAGCCCGATAGCCGCCCGCAATTCCGGCGGCACCAGCAGCCGGCCATTGCTATCCATATCAATTTCCACCGCCTGACCGAGAAAGCGACGCTTCAGCTGGCGCACCTGCGGGCTGGAGTCTCGCTGGGCGGAGAGCTTGCCGGCGGTTTCCATGAATTCATCACGTGGGTAAAGCGCGAGACATTCGTCATAGGGGTGACGGGTAAGCACAAGCTGGCCGCCGCAGGCTTCGTTCAGCGAAGCGCGATAGCGGGTCGGCATGGTAAGCCGCCCCTTGGCATCCAGATTGAGTGATGTGCTTCCAGTAAACACTGGCCGTCCTCATGCTCGATTATTCGGTTCCTTCCCGGGGGCTCTGTTTACCCCACTTCGCGACACCGGCCGCCAAGAAATTCCCACTTTTTCCCACTTTTCACCACATTGAGACACTCTATGGCCACTAGGAACACCAAGTCAAGCATCGACACCCAGGTAAACGTAAAAGAATTTCCAGACAAATCAGCCTGTTAGCTGTGCCAAAAGGAATGCGTGAAGAGACGAACGGAGGGAGTTTCGAGACGAATCAGAGCGCTGGAACGCGCAGGTGAGAAAGCACTTTAAGTGTTAGACAGATTAGTTATTACTAACTTTTTTTATATTCATTTATTAAAGGTTAAACCCTGTTCGGACACGGGCAAGCGATAGGATTGACTATCCAGCAGGTCGACGCCGCACTCCAGTGCCGCCAACCAGTCAAGGAAGCGCCCTACCTGCTCTCCTGCAAAGTAGCCACCATGCTGGGGAACGATCATGCGTGGCCCCAGCTTACGCACCATGGCTACCCACAGCCGACAGGCCCGGTTACCGGCCATGTAACGGCGATGAAACCCTGCCATGCTGTGCAGGTGATCGGCAAAGTTATCCACCTGCCCTTCCTCCCCGCCCAGAGAGGCACCAATATCGCCGGAAAACAGGATGCCACTGAGCGGATCGTAGAAGCTGAAATTCCCCACCGAATGCAGAAAGTGCGCAGGCAAGACCCAGATCTCGGTATCGGCAAACGGCAGCACCTTGCCCTCGTCAGCCACACCCTGGATGCGCGATTGTAGTTGCTCTCCCATTTTTCCAGTCACATAGGAGGAAGCCAGATGAGGCAGAAACCGGGACCATAACCGGCTGACCACCACCTGGCTGCGAGTGTGCATCAGCCAGCGCGGCAGGGACGCGATAATATCCGGGTCCTGATGGGATGCCAGAATGTAGTCCAGGCCATCCAGACTGATTCGGCGACTCAGGGCAATAGTCAGCGGGGTATAGGTCAGATCGCCACCCGGATCAATCAGCGCAGCACGGTCCCCGTGGCGAATGCAGAACTGGTTGGCCTGCACGCCTTCCCCGACAACCAGATCGGAAAAACGCAGCACTTCGTGATTATTGTCGAGAAAGAGGGTATCGATCTGCGCCATGTCGGATTCCTGCCAGATTGTAAGCCCGGCAATTCTGACGACATCGCATCACTTGATAATGACTCAGATCAAAAATAGGAAGCGTTGCAGGATAAGAGCGACGAGTCACGAAAGGCAAACCCAGGTTCAGGAATTCACTTCTCGCAACTCGCATCCCGTACTAAAAAAGTGGACCGGTCGATAAGCCGGGTTCTGTCGTGGACAGTCATTCATCTCGGGTTTGCGTCGCCACAAACCTCTAGCAACCTACCCGGATCCAGCGCGGGCCACGCCAACGGATCCCTATTTGGTCTTGCTCCGGGTGGGGTTTACCCTGCCACCGCTGTTGCCAGCGGCGCGGTGCGCTCTTACCGCACCTTTTCACCCTTACCGGTTCCGACACGAGGAAGGAACAGGCGGTATCTTCTCTGTGGCACTAGCCGTAGCCACACCGTTCCCAGTGTAGCCCCCAGGCGTTACCTGGCACCCTGCCCTGTGGAGCCCGGACTTTCCTCTAGCGGCTACGCCGCCAGCGACTGTCTGACCGGTCCGGGGCGGAGTTTAGGGGACGGCAATG
>NZ_JABURH010000138.1 GCF_014762765.1 Alcanivorax sp. | reverse complement strand
CGCAGTTCACACCAGCCCGCCAGGGTCCAGCAGTGGCCCCAGAAGTACAGCCCCAGAGGCCAGATCACCCGCTTGCTGTGCTGCTCCTGCAGATCCCGGTAATGCAGGCGCACCTTGGCCCGTTCGGCGATGGCCTGCTGCAGCGGATCCAGCATGGCGCCAAGCATGCGCCGCTCCGGTAGCGGCGGGGCGCTCACCGGTGGCGTCATGGCGCGCAACTGGGCCGGCACCGCCATGGCCAGTTTTTCCTGCACCGCACGCAGCGCTTCTGCCTGGCGCTGACCGGCCCAGCCCTGGGCCATGGCCAGGCCGGTGAGCAGAGCCTGCCATTCCTCCACGCTGAACATCAGCGGCGGCAGCTGGTAGCCCTCGAGCAACGCATAGCCTTTGCCCGCCTGGGAATAGACCGGCACGCCACTGGCGGAGAGGTGATCGATATCCCGATAGATGGTCCGTTCCGATACTCCCAACCGCTCGGCCAACGCCTGGGCAGTAGTCCACTGGCTGGCACCGATAATCTGCACGATCTGAAACAAGCGTTCCGCGCGTCGCATGCTCTTTCCCTGTTATCACGCTGGTGATGTCCCTCTGGCCTTCGACATTACCCGAGCCGGCCTGGTGCGTCATTCTACCGGTTCTCTCCTGACACCCTGCTGTCAGTAGTCATCCGGCCAGCGGTATCACCGGCCCGGCCGGCCCGGTATACTTGGCGCCTGCTTTTTGGGGCAAATCGAAATCGAACAACGGGATTCAGCATGGCGGAACAACCGCAGACGGACATCATGACATTCCAGGGCCTGATTCTGGCCCTGCAACAGTACTGGGCCGAGCAGGGGTGCGTGGTCGTACAACCCCTGGATATGGAAGTGGGCGCGGGTACCTTTCACCCGGCCACCTTCCTGCGCGCCATCGGCCCGGAAAACTGGAACAGTGCCTATGTGCAGCCTTCCCGCCGGCCCACTGACGGCCGCTACGGGGAAAACCCCAACCGGCTGCAGCACTATTACCAGTTCCAGGTGGTACTGAAACCGTCGCCGGACAATATCCAGGAACTGTATCTGGGTTCCCTGCGCATGCTGGGCTTTGATCCGCTGGTCCACGATATCCGCTTTGTGGAAGACAACTGGGAATCCCCCACCCTGGGTGCCTGGGGTCTGGGCTGGGAAGTGTGGCTCAATGGTATGGAAGTGACCCAGTTCACCTACTTCCAGCAGGTGGGCGGCATCGACTGCTACCCGGTCACCGGCGAGATCACTTACGGTCTGGAACGCCTGGCCATGTATATCCAGGGCGTGGATTCGGTCTACGACCTGGTGTGGTCCGATGGTCCGTTCGGCAAGGTCACCTACGGCGATGTGTTCCTGCAGAACGAAATCGAGATGTCCACGTTCAACTTCGAACACGCCAATGTGGATGAGCTGTTCAAGCAGTTTGACCTGTTTGAGGGCGAATCCACCAAACTGATCGAGGCCGGCCTGCCGCTGCCCGCCTATGAGTATGTGCTGAAAGCCTCCCACACCTTCAACCTGCTGGATGCCCGCAAGGCCATCTCCGTCACCGAACGCCAGCGCTTTATTCTGCGTGTGCGCACCCTGGCCCGGGCCGTGGCCCAGGCCTACTTCGACAAGCGCCGTTCGCTGGGCTTCCCCATGGCGGATGCCAGCATCCGCGAGGAAGTGGAGACGGAATTGAAAAAGCAGGATGACAAGGCCGCAAAGCAGGCCGACAAAAAGAAGGGGAAGCAATAATGTCCCGGGATTTACTGATTGAACTGGGCACCGAAGAACTGCCCCCCAAGGCACTGCCCACACTGAGTGCGGCGCTGACAGAAGAGTTTGTCCGCCAACTGGACGAAGCCGGCCTCAACCATGGCGAGGTAGAAAGCTTCGCCGCCCCACGTCGTCTGGCTGTGCTGGTGCGTGGCCTGGATGACAAGCAGGCGGATCGCGATATCGAACGCCAGGGTCCGGCTGTACAGGCGGCCTTCGACAAGGACGGTAACCCCACCAAGGCCGCGCAAGGGTTTGCGTCCTCTCTGGGTCTGAGCGTGGATCAGTTGGACCGCCAGGACACCGGAAAAGGGGAGCGCCTGGTAGCCCAGATCACCGAGAAGGGCAAACCCGCCGCCGAGCTGATTCCCGACTTCGTTGCCCAGGCGGTACAGAAGCTGCCGATCCCCAAGCGCATGCGCTGGGGCAAACGCAAGGTACAGTTTGTGCGCCCGGCTCACTGGCTGGTGGCCCTGTTCGGTGACGAGGTGGTGCCTTTCGAGCTGCTGGATCTGCAGGCCGGCCGCACCAGTTACGGCCATCGGTTCCATGCCCCCGGCGCCATCGAGCTGACCACTGCCAGCGAGTACGCCGAACGCATGGAAAAAGACGGTCATGTGATCGCCGATTTTGCTCGCCGCAAGGCCATGATTGAAGAGCAGGCCATCGCCGCCGGCAAAGAAGCCGGCGGCGCCGCACAGATCGACCCGGACCTGCTCGACGAAGTCACCGCGCTGGTGGAATGGCCCGTGGCCCTGATGGGTAGCTTCGATGAGGACTTCCTGCGTGTGCCCCAGGAAGCCCTGATCAGCGCCATGGAAGAGCACCAGAAGTATTTCTCCGTGCTGGACGGCGACGGCAAACTGATGCCCCGCTTTATCACCATCAGCAATATCCAGTCCAAGGATGCCCAACAGGTGATCCACGGTAACGAGAAGGTGATTCGTCCCCGTCTGGCGGATGCGGCCTTCTTTTACGACAACGACTGCAAGAAGACTCTGGCTCAGCACGGCAAAGGGCTCGCCAATGTGGTGTTCCAGCAGCAGCTGGGCACCGTGGCCGACAAGTGCGCCCGCATTGGTGGCCTGGCCGCCCTTATCGCCGAGCAGATTGGTGGCGATGCCGAACAGGCAAAACTGGCCGGTGAACTGAGCAAGGCCGACCTGAACAGCGAGATGGTGGGCGAGTTCGACACCATGCAGGGCATCATGGGTTTCTATCTGGCGCGGCTGGAAGGTCAGCCGGACGAGGTAGCCCAGGCGCTGTACGAACAGTACCTGCCACGTTTCGCTGGCGACAAGCTGCCGCAAAGCAAGACCGGCATGGCCGTGTCTCTGGCCGACAAGATCGATACCCTGGTGGGCATCTTCGGTATCGGCCAGAAACCCAGCGGCACCAAGGACCCCTACGCCCTGCGTCGGGCCACCCTGGGGGTGCTGCGCATCATCATCGAAAACCAGCTGGACCTGGACCTGCAGTACCTGCTGGAAAAAGCCGGTGATCAACTGGAGCTGCGCATCAACCGCGCCGACGCCGCGGAAGCCTTCGAATTTATCAAGGGGCGCTACCGGGCCATCTACCAGGAGCAGGGCATTGCCACGCCGGTGATCCTGTCGGTGCTGGCCATCGACGACGCCTGCCGCAAGCCCCTGGATTTCGATCGCCGGGTAAAAGCCGTCGCTGCCTTCCAGCCCCGGGAAGAAGCCCAGGCGCTGGCGGCTGCCAACAAGCGGGTGTCCAATATCCTCGCCAAGCTGGATCAGGCACCGCCAGAGGAAATCGACGGCGCATTGCTGGAAGACGAGGCCGAGCAGACCCTCACCAACCTGGTGGTGGCCAGCTACGAGCAGTCCGAACCGCTGCTGGAAAAAGGTGACTACCAGGGCGTGCTGGAAATGCTGGCCGAACTGCGTGAACCGGTGGATGCGTTCTTCGACACCGTCATGGTGATGGCGGACGACCAGGCCGTACGCAATAACCGTCTGGCGCTGTTGGCCTTCCTGCGCGACCTGTTCCTGAATGTGGCAGATATCAGTCTGCTGCAGGAATGAAGCGCTGGCACGCCAAACCCGGGACGCATACACGTTAAACCGAGGCCGCAGTTACTGCGGCCTTTGTTTATAACCCGCCGTAGGCGCGGTCGCTCGCGGCGGGAACCGGAACGAAGTACATAAACCCAAAAGCCTGAAAAGCGATATTAACCACTGAGGCCACAGAGCATGCAGAGTTTAAAACTCTTCTTTTCCTCAGTGACCTCTAAGCCCTCTGTGGTAAAAATGCTTTTGATCCAGGTCTTTTATCGCGCCGCGAGCGACGCTCCTACGGCGAAGTCATAAGGTCTAGCAATGAACAACCTCATCATCCTCGACCGCGACGGTGTCATCAACGAAGACTCTGACGCCTATATCAAGACCCTGGACGAGTGGATTCCCCTGCCGGGCAGCATTGACGCCATTGCCCGGCTCAGCCGGGCAGGCTATACCGTAGTGGTAGCCACCAACCAATCCGGTATTGCCCGTGGCTATTTCACGGAGGCAACACTGGATGCCATGCATGAACGTCTGACGGAGCTGGTCCGTGACGCCGGTGGAGAGATGGGCAAGATCTTTTATTGTCCCCACGGACCGGATGACGGTTGCCTCTGCCGAAAACCGGCTCCCGGCCTGATCGACCAGATTGTTACCGAGTATGGCGATGTCACCGGCGCACCCCTGATTGGTGATAGCCTACGGGACCTGGAAGCCGGGGTCGCCCGGGGTTGCAAACCGGTACTGGTATTAACCGGCAAGGGATTAAAAACACAGGACAAGGGTTTGCCCGCCACACTGGGTCAGGTGGACGTTTATCATTCGCTGGCCGATTTTACGGATAATATATTGAAGGATTAGGCATGACCCAGCACACGCATTACTCGCTGTCGATCAAGATCCGCAGCGTCCTCTTCTTCGTGCTGTATAACCTGGCTGGCATTATCCACAGTTTTTTCTGTGTTCTGATCGGTCCCTTCCTGCCTTACCGACGCCGGTATCAATTCGTTAACCTGTGGACCCGGTTTGCCATGTGGTTGCTGAAACACCTCAATGGCGTTCGTATAAAGGTGGAAGGTCAGGACAATCTCCCCCCCGGCGCCTTCGTGGTACTGGCAAATCACCAGAGCAGTTTTGAAACCTTCTATATGCAGTTGCTGATCAGCCCCCAGGCCACGGTTCTGAAACGCGAGTTACTGTGGCTGCCTTTTTTTGGTTGGGGTCTGGCATTGCTCAAACCCATTACCATCAATCGGCGTAACGGCAGTGCGGCGTTAAAATCCGTGTTGCAACAGGGAAAGCAACGACTGGGGCAGGGCATTCCCGTGGTCATTTACCCGGAAGGAACCCGTCAGGCTCCGGGCACCCTGGGGAAATTCAATCACGGTGGTTCCATGCTGGCTTGCCAGGCCGGTGTGCCGGTGGTGGCGATCAGCCATAACAGTGGAAACTGTTGGCCGGCCCGTTCCTGGATGCGCCTGCCGGGCACCATTACCCTTCGTATCAGCCCACCGATTAACAGTGATGGAAAAAAGGCAAAGGTCATTACCGAAGAAGCAGAAAAGTGGATTCACCAGCATTATCCTGGATAAGCGATTCAAATCGTTTTTTATTATTTATCTGCCACGAGTTTAATTGCCTTTGCCCGGTAAAATAACTAGAGTTTGTGCCGCTGTTAATCATCGATAACAAGGGCTACTCAATGAGCATTAATCTTGATGAACTTTCCGTTGATGAACTGGAAAAACTGATCAAGCAAGCAGAATCCGCACTGGACAAGAAACGCAAGGCTGAGCTGAAGAATGCCCAGGCGGTACTTGAGAAGATGGCCAAGGATCTGGGCGTTTCTCCGGAAGCATTGCTGAAGGACACCGCCGGCAAAAAGAAAGCCACCCGCAAGAAAGCCGCCAAGAAAAAAACCGGTGTGCGTCGTCCGGCCAAGGTAAAATACCGCGACCCGAGCGACAGCAGCAACACCTGGACCGGCCGTGGCAAGCGTCCGTTGTGGCTGCAAGGCGCACTGGAAAAGGGCGCCAAGCTGGAAGATTTCGCGGTCGAGTAAACAACAACGTTGACTCAATACGCGACAAAAAAAGCGAACCGTTAGGGTTCGCTTTTTTTATGTGCTGATTCCAGGTTACCCCCTTAACGCCGCCGGTAGCCGGTTGTTCGGCAATGTTCCTTCCTGACCAACCGATGCCGTGATTCCCTGACAGGCCGGAATCAATATCGTCAACATTGCCAATAGCAGCAGGCCAGTGATACCCGTCAACGGCAACTGCCTAAACAGGTTTGTCCAGGTACCCCGCTTTGCAGGACGCTTGTGGCTGCGATAACCCTTTTCCTTTTTCACCATGCGACTCCTTTCATCCCTAATCACCAGAGAGGTTCTACCGGTCCTCACATTGCCGCCAGATAGCAGCGGACAGTCCGGTCAAAGAGAGTCCGGATAATTCACAACATCTTTGTTCGGCGGCCAGGGGCACTGACAATCATGAACGCCAGTTCAGCTAATGCTACGCCTGTTATGCTTACAAACTACACGCAGATAGTTACAAATTGAATACTGTTCATGGCAGCTTTTACGATTGCAGACAACGATCCGGAATAACGGCGGAAAAAACGAAAGAGGGGGGAAGAGAGGAGGGCAGGGCGAAACAGAAAAGGGGCCAGACGGCCCCTTTTCCTTTTCCGTTGCAATAAAAACTACGCAGTATCAGACATCCAGGTTGGATACCTGAAGCGCATTGGACTCGATAAACTTCCGACGCGGATCCACATCATCACCCATCAGGCAGGTAAAGATCTGGTCTGCAGCGATGGCGTCCTCGATGGTCACCTGCAGCATACGACGGCTTTCCGGATCCATGGTGGTTTCCCACAGCTGCTCCGCGTTCATTTCACCCAGCCCCTTGTAGCGCTGGAAACTGGTACCGCGGCGGGCCTGTAGCATCAGCCAATCCAGGGCGTCGGCAAAATGGCGAATGGGGCGCTGGGTCTCGCCACGCTGAATATAGGCATCCGCGGCCAGCAGGCCTTCCAGGGTTTCCCCCAGTGCCTTGATTTTCTGGTAGTCCGGCGATTGCAGGAAATCCAGAGTAACCCGATATTCGCGAGGCACACCGTGAGCGAGTACTTGCACACGTGGCAGGTACAGGCCCCGTTCCTCATCCCGGACTGCAGTGATGGTAAAGGTCTGGGTGGCGTCGGTGATGGCATCAACCCGCTTACCCAGCATCTGGCACCAATCTTCCATGCCCGCCTGATCTTTCAGGCCTTCTTCGCTCACCGAAGGCATGTAGATCATCTGCTCCAGCACTTCCTTCGGGAACACCCGAGACTGGCGATCGACGATTTTCATCACATTACGGTATTCCGCAATCAGGTTGGCCAGGGGCTCTCCACTGATTGGTGGCGCATCGTCACCTGGATACATGGCGGTTTTTTCCAGGGCCAGGGTGGTCAGATACTCCTCCATGGCCATGTCGTCCTTGAGATAGGTTTCCTGCTTCCCTTTCTTGACCTTGTAGAGCGGCGGCTGCGCAATGTAGATATAGCCTCGCTCAATCAGCTCCGGCATCTGACGGAAGAAGAAGGTGAGCAACAGGGTGCGGATGTGGGAACCATCCACGTCCGCATCCGTCATGATGATGATGCGGTGGTAGCGGAGTTTTTCCACATTGTATTCATCACGGCCGATCCCACAGCCCAGGGCCGTGATCAGGGTGCCCACTTCCTGGGAGGAGAGCATCTTGTCGAAACGGGCCTTTTCCACGTTGAGGATCTTGCCCTTCAGCGGCAGGATCGCCTGATTCTTGCGGTCTCGGCCCTGTTTGGCAGAGCCCCCCGCAGAATCACCCTCCACAATATAGAGTTCAGAGAGAGCAGGGTCTTTCTGCTGACAGTCCGCCAGTTTGCCCGGCAGGCCGGCAATATCCAGCGCTCCTTTACGGCGAGTCATTTCCCGGGCCTTGCGCGCCGCATCCCTGGCACGAGCCGCATCGATGATCTTCGAGGAAATGGCCTTGGCTTCCTGGGGATTTTCCAGCAGATAATCCTGGAACAGCTCGCCCATGGTCTGTTCGACTGCGCTTTTCACTTCGGAAGACACCAGCTTGTCTTTGGTCTGGCTGGAAAACTTGGGATCCGGCACCTTCACGGAAATCACTGCGGTGAGGCCTTCACGGGCATCATCACCGGTAGGGTTGGCCTTTTCCTTCTTGAGCAGGCCTTCCTTTTCCATATAGCTGTTCAGGGTACGGGTGAGGGCAGCCCGGAACCCGGCCAGGTGGGTACCACCATCCCGCTGGGGAATGTTGTTGGTAAAGCAGAACAGGTTTTCCTGGTAGGAATCGTTCCACTGCATGGCCACTTCAACGGCAATGCCGTCCTCTTCCCGGTCAAACTGGAAGTGGAACACCTGGTTCAGCGGGGTCTTGTTTTCATTCAGGTAGCTGACAAAGGCGCTCAGCCCGCCTTCATATTCGAATATGTCTTCTTCACCGTTGCGCTCATCCAGCAGGTGGATACGTACGCCGGAGTTCAGGAAGCTCAACTCGCGCAGACGTTTGGCCAGAATATCGTAATGGAATTTGATATTAGTGAAGGTTTCTGCGGAAGGGCGGAAGTGAATGGCGGTACCGCTGGTATCGGTAGTGCCCACCACATCCAACGGCATGGCGGGGACACCATGGCGGTAGATCTGTTCATGAACCTGGCCGTTACGGCGAATGGTCAACTTCAGCTCTTCAGAGAGCGCATTCACCACGGAAA
Organism: Alcanivorax sp.; assembly: GCF_014762765.1. GTDB lineage: Bacteria > Pseudomonadota > Gammaproteobacteria > Pseudomonadales > Alcanivoracaceae > Alcanivorax. The sequence goes on along the minus strand of NZ_JABURH010000138.1, from coordinate 8,737 downwards.
CACCCACACCATGGAGACCGCCGGACACCTTGTAGGTGTTATCGTCGAATTTCCCCCCGGCGTGAAGCACAGTCATGATTACTTCGGCAGCGGACACACCCTCTTCTTCGTGCATGTCCACGGGAATACCCCGGCCATTGTCCTGGACGGACACTGATTCATCAGGGTGGATAACCACCTTGATCTCGGAACAGAAGCCAGCCAACGCCTCGTCGATGGAATTATCCACCACCTCGAAGACCATATGGTGCAGGCCAGTGCCATCATCCGTATCCCCGATGTACATGCCAGGGCGCTTGCGAACGGCGTCCAACCCTTTCAGCACCTTAATGCTGGATGAATCGTAATTTTTCTCCGCCATGGTATTTCCTTATTCACTCCCGGTGAGGGGCCGAAGTTGGCCATGTTCCACGTGGAACATTTTGCTCTCGATCGCCCGTAACGCTTTATTCTGTTGCACTACAGCTTCCCATTGGGGCTGATCCAGTGCAGTAATCAGGGTCTGGTGCCCCGTAGAGGCCAGATAGCCCAGCATCTGATTACGATGTTCTTCGTCCAGCTCCGCCGCGAGATCATCCACCAGCAGGGTACAGACTTTTCCTGCCTGGCTGATTAATGGCAGCTGAGCCAGCACCAGGCCATAGGCAACCAGCTTGGCCTGGCCCCGGGAAAGGCGATCTCTCGCCACCACTCCCCGGGTTTCGATACGAATATCGCTGCGATGAAACCCCGCCTGGCTGAACCCTCGCCGGATATCGTCCGGGCGAAGGCGCGACAGGGCATCGGCATAGCTCTCGTCTTTTTGTAGTCCCGTCTGTAGCTGGACCCGAATTTTCAGTTCCGGCGCCAGACAAGACAACACCGTATCCAGCCCTGTCTGCAGGGCTTGCAGATAGCGACGGCGTAACCCTTCGATTCTATCAGAAGTCTGCGCCAGTTGCTGGTCCCAAAACCCCAGTTCACGGGGGTTCGGACGCCCGGTACGCAGCAGGGCGTTTCGCTGCTTCAGGGCCGCTGAAGCCGTGCGCCATACCGGCATAAATTCATGTTCCACGTGGAACATTCCCCAGTCCATGAAACGCCGGCGCAGGGCAGAGGAACCGAAAACCAGCTCCACCGAGGTGGGGTGCAGAGCCAGAACCGGCAACAGGCCTGCCACCTCGCTGAGGGCTTTCGGGGTTTCACCATTCAACTTGATAGCATCTATGCCACCAGGCGTGCGACGCACCCCCAGCCGATGGCTCTTGCTCCCCGTCAGGACTTCCGCATAGAGGGTAGCTGCCGGCGCACCGTCCCGGACCAGCCGCGACAATCTGCCACCCCGAAAGGATCGTCCACCGCTACCAATGAAATAGATGGCTTCCAGCAGGCTGGTCTTGCCACTCCCGTTATCACCAAGAATCACATTAAGGGAAGGGGAGAGGGCAATATCCAACTGACGGTAATTGCGAAAATCTCCGAGCTGGAGACGGCTCAACATAGAAAGGAATCCACCCAAACCAATCGAGGGAAGCCGCCGCAGCGGCAAGAAATGACTGCACCGATTGTAGCTCAGGGAGAGGGCAGGGGCGATGATGCCAAAGGCGGTTTCCACCACAGAGGGCAGCAAGTTCATTCGCAAAGGATTCTCACCCCTGCGAGCTCTGCACCCACAATGGCAACAATGCTTTCCGCAGGCGGCTTATCCGAGGCAAAAAAATACCCGGCGCGACGGCCGGGTATTTTGGGGAGCGCAAGGACCGCGAATCACAACCGCATGGGCATGACCACATACAGGGCCGCCTTGCTCTCCGGATCCAACACCAGAGCACTGCTGTTGCTGTCGCCCATTTCCAGCTCCGCCTGAGTGCCGGCCATGGTGTTGAGCACGTCCAGCAGATAGCTCACGTTGAAGCCAATTTCCAGGGGCTGGCCATTGAAGTCCACGGACACTTCCTCTTCCGCTTCTTCCTGTTCCGGGTTGTTGGCCACGATACGCAGGCTGCCTTCGGACAGCTGCACCCTCACACCCCGGTATTTCTCATTGGACAGGATCGCCACCCGAGCCAGAGCCTGGCGCAGGGTTTCCCGGTCGGCAATGATGGTGCGCGAGCCTTCCTTGGGAATCACCCGGTCGTACTCGGGAAACTTGCCGTCCACCAGCTTGGAGGTAAAGGTGATCGCACCCACCACGATACGGACATGGTTGCGACCCACGGTCAGGCGAGCATTTTCGCCAGCATCACCAAGGATACGGGACAGCTCCATGACCCCTTTGCGCGGCAGTATCACGGAAGCCTCTTCCACCGGCACATCCAGCTCCGCATCACACAGCGCCAGGCGGTGACCATCCGTGGCGACGGCGCGAAGGCGCCCCGGCTTCAGTTCGAACAGCATGCCATTGAGGTAATAGCGTACATCCTGCTGGGCCATGGAGAAGGCGGTGCGATCAATCAGGCCACGCAACACACCCGGCTGAATATCCAGGCTGGAACCAGCGGCATCTTCTTCCAGATTGGGAAACTCGGAAGCAGGCAGGGTAGAGAGGGTGAAACGGCTGCGACCGGAACGGACCAGCATGCGCTCGCCATCCACTTCGAAACGGATGTCGGCTTCCGCCGGCAAGCTCTTGGCAATATCCACCAGCTTGCGGGCCGGCACTGTGGTTTCTCCGGCCTGGTGCTCCCCTTCCAGGGGCAGGCGAGCCACCAGCTCCAGCTCCAGATCGGTGCCGGTCATGGAAAGCTGTCCATCACCCACTTCCAGCAGGACATTGGACAGCACCGGCAGGGTCTGCCGTTTTTCCACCACTGCGGCCACCTGTTGCAGGGGCTTGAGCAGTTGTTCTCTATTGATTGAGAATTTCATCGCGCTTTCCCGTTCTGGTTATTTGGGCCAGAGGCTCCCAGCCCCTTCCTTTACTGTATACAGAACCGGCCACCCGGCCGGACTTCCCCATCAGGACGTCAGCGTCCGTAACAGGCTCTGATAATCTTCCTCGATTTCCGGATTGGATTCCCGCAGCTGCAAGACCTTGCGACAGGCATGCAGCACGGTGGTGTGATCACGGCCACCAAAATTTTCACCGATCTCGGGCAGACTGTGGCTGGTCAGTTCCTTCGACAAAGCCATTGCCACCTGCCGCGGTCTCGCCACCGAGCGGGTCCGCCGCGGGGAGAGCAGGTCGTTGATCTTGATCTTGTAGTATTCGGCCACCACACGCTGAATATTGTCGATACTGATCTGCCGTGCCTGCAGGGCAATCAGATCCTTCAACGCTTCCTTGATCAGGCCGATATCAATCTGCGCACCGGTGAAACGCACATGGGCAATCACCCGGCGCAACGCCCCCTCCAGTTCCCGTACATTAGAACGGATTCGTTGCGCAATAAAGAAGGCCGCGTCATTGGGGAGATCCACCTTGGCTTCTTCCGCCTTCTTTTTCAGAATCGCCACCCGGGTTTCCAGCTCCGGCGGTTCCATGGGCTGGGACAACCCCCAGCCGAACCGGCTCTTGAGTCGCTCCTCCAGGCCGTCCACTTCCTTGGGAAACTTGTCACAGGTGAGAATGATCTGCTGGCCATTTTCCAGCAGCGCATTGAAGGTATGGAAGAACTCCTCCTGTGACTGCTCCTTACCTGCAAAAAATTGAATATCGTCAATCAGCAGGGCATCCACCGAGCGATAGAAGCGCTTGAACTCGTTGATGGTCTTGTTGCGCAGGGCGGAGATCATGTCTGCCACAAAACGCTCACTGTGCAGGTAGACCACCTTGGCGTTGGGGTTGCGTCGCAGCAACTCATTGCCGACAGCGTGCATCAGGTGGGTCTTGCCCAGGCCCACGCCGCCGTACAACAGCAGGGGGTTGTAGCCATGGCTGGCCGGGTTCTCCGCTACCTGTTGGGCAGCCGCAGCAGCCATGCGGTTGGACTTGCCTTCCACAAAGGTAGAAAAGGTGAAACCGGTATTGAGGTTGCTGCGATGTTTGCGGGCGCCTCCCAGCTCCGTGGGCTGGGGTTTGCTCTCTGCCAGCTCGGGTGTGCGCATATGGCCGGAAGAGGGCGTAGCGGCGCTGACAGGGGCAGAGGAAGACGACTGGGCCGGCGGTGCCGGCATGCGACTGGATCCGACCTCCAGGCGCAACTGGGGCAGAGCCCCGCTCTGCAACTCGCCCAGCACCTCGCCGATGCGGTCCATGTACTTGTCGCGAACCCAGTCCACCACAAACCGGTTGGGAGCAAACAGCGTCAGCTCGGCGCCATCCGCAGATGCAGCCACCTGTAATGGCCGTATCCACATGTTGTACTGCTGTGACGGCAACTCATCCTCGAGTCGAGTCAGGCAGCGTTGCCAGAGCTCTTCAGACACGCACACGCCTTATTATCCTGAAACGATACCGTGCTTCCGGGCCATAGGCGCAGAAGAACGAAGGGGCCCGACCGCGACAGGAATCACAGTCCAGCGGCACCCGGGGCCCTGAATCGTCTTTTATGAACTGAATGAAAATTCGGTCAATGAACCGCAATCGAGCCCGTCATTCTACCCCCTCCTCGCAATAACTATCCACAGGACAGCGGGTATTTTTCTGGCTTTATTTCTGTGGATAACTAGGACCATAACCCTGTGCGGGGATGCAGGCACAACCCGGTGGACAACTGGAGGGACAACTTATACCCACATTTAATGACAGCTCGTCCCCCGCTCGTCCCCAGTACTTACACACAATGGTACGCAAGTTATCAACGGCGCAACCATTTGATATTTAACGGTTTTTAATGCTTATCCACAAAAGTCGCGTCCCCTATAATAACTACTACTACTAAAAACATTTAAATATTTAAGTTCTATTAACAGTTCTCTCCAGCCCGCTTTGCACATGCTTGAAAAGCCGATTGACAGGGCATTTCGCTTTCCCTAGACTTGCCGGCCTTCTAATTGATGTCTCATTCCATGGGGAAGACACCATGAAACGCACATTTCAGCCCAGCGTACTCAAGCGCAAACGTGCCCACGGTTTCCGTGCTCGCATGGCGACCAAAAACGGTCGCAAAATCCTGGCCGCTCGTCGTGCCAAGGGTCGTAAGCGGTTGGCTGCCTGAGCCAACCGTTTTACTCTGCCCTCCTGGCTGAGGTAACAGTGCCGACAACCCAGGCTTTTACCCGCCAGCACAGACTTCTTACCGGACCCCAATATCAGACCGTATTCGACCACTCCAAATGGAAGGTGGGCAATGCGGCGTTTCTGCTGTTGGCCTGTCCGAACCAGCAGGCTCTGCCCCGACTGGGGCTGGTGATTGGCCGCAAACGTGCCAAGCGGGCTGTAGACCGTGGCTGCGTCAAGCGCAGAGCCCGGGAACAGTTCCGGTTACGCCAGCAACAACTGGCTGGGCTGGACATTATCCTGCTGGTGCGCGGACGTATTGATCACCCGGATCCGGCCGAGGTCACTGACCAGCTTGGCAAGCTATTCGACAAGCTGCTTGCTAAGTGCGGGCAAGCTTGAGAAACTGCGGCCCGTTTTTCACGCCACAGAATAGCCTGTTATGGAAATCCAGCGCGCCCTAGTAATTACCGGCATTGCCATCGTTTCCTACCTGATGATTCAGGCCTGGCAACAGGATTATGCCAACCCGACCCAGCCGACTGCCGTTGAAGACATTGCTCCAAGCACGCAAGGCAATGACGACGGGCTCGACCTTCCTGAACCTCAGGCTGAAACTGCTGACAACGGCATTCCCTCTGCACAGGCAGAGCGAGCCGAAGCGCCTTCTTCCGACTCTGCCGATGCCACTGCCAGACAGGAGCGCATCCGTGTCAGCACTGATGTACTACGTGTGGAAATCGACCCTCAGGGGGGCGATATCGTGCGGTTGGCGCTGCCCGAGTTCCCCCGTCACGTGGAGACACCGGACCAGCCCTTTGTCCTGCTCGAACAGGATGCCAGTCGTACCTATGTGGCCCAGAGTGGCCTGATTGGCAAGGACGGCACTGATTCCAGTGCCGGCCGTCCGTTGTGGAGTGCGGCCGAGCAAAGCTACCAGCTGGATGAAGGCAGCCAGGAACTGAATGTGGACCTGACCCTGCGCCAAGACAATGGCGCCGAGCTGGTCAAGCGTTTCACCTTCGAGCGTGGCAGCTATCTGGTTCGTGTCAGCCATATTGTTCGCAACCAGGGCAACAGCGAGTGGTCCGGTGCCTTGTATGGTCAGATCAAGCGTGATGGCAGTGATGACCCCGGCCTGTCCAACAGTGGCTTTATTCCCATGCCCACCTATCTGGGCGGCGCTTACTGGGACAATGAGAAGCCCTACAACAAACTCGATTTTGAAGACATGGCGGAAAGCCCGCTGGACCTGACAGTACAGGGCGGCTGGGTGGCCATGGCGCAGCACTACTTCGTGTCTGCCTGGGTGCCGGATGCCCAGCAAAAGAACCATTACTCCAGCGTTCATCTGAAAAAGCGCGGCCAGTACCTGCTGCGCTTCGTGTCGCCCACCGTCAAGGTGGCGCCCGGTGAAGAGAAAGTGTTGTACGCCGAGTTCTATGCCGGCCCCAAACAGCAGGACAAACTGGAAGCCATCAGCCCCGGTCTCAACATGACGGTGGACTACGGCTGGCTGTGGTTTATTTCCCAGCCCATCTTTGCGCTGTTGGTGTTCCTGCAGAGCGGTGAAGTGTCCGTGTTCGGCATGGATATCGACATCGGTGCCGGTGTGGCCAACTGGGGTGTGGCGATCATCCTGCTGACCTTCATCATCAAGGCGATCTTCTTCAAGCTCAGTGCCACCAGTTATCGCTCCATGGCGAAAATGCGCAAGGTGGCGCCGGAGATGCAGCGCATCAAGGAGCAGAACAAGAACGATCGGCAGAAAGCGCAGATGGAAACCATGAAGCTTTTCCAGCGCGAAAAGATCAACCCGCTGGGTGGTTGTTTGCCCATGCTGGTTCAGATGCCGGTGTTCATTGCCCTGTATTATGTGCTGCTGGAGTCCGTGGAGCTGCGACAGGCGCCATTCTTCCTGTGGATCAATGACCTGTCAGTAATGGATCCTTACTTCGTGCTGCCGATTCTGATGGGGGCTTCCATGTTCCTGCAGACTCGTTTGAATCCAACCCCGGCGGATCCCATGCAGGCCCAGGTAATGAAGTGGATGCCGGTGGTGTTCTCCGTCTTCATGCTGTGGTTCCCGGCGGGTCTGGTGCTGTACTGGCTGACCAACAACCTGCTGTCCATTGCCCAACAGTGGGTGATTACCCGCAAGATCGAAAACGAAGGATAACGGGCTCGCGCCTCTGTTCTTTGCAAGCCGGCCGGGATTTCCCGGCCGGTTTTGTTTTATGCTGATGCACCTTTCCGATTTTTCAGAATCACTTCATGTCGAATACTGCCCAGGACACCATTGTTGCGATTGCCACGGCGCCCGGTCGAGGTGGGGTTGGTGTGGTGCGTCTGTCAGGGCCCCATGCAGAAGATATCGCGGGCAAGATTGTTGGTGATCGCTCGCTAACTCCTCGAATGGCTCATTTCGCCAGATTCAGGGATGCAGATGGCGAGGTTATCGATGAGGGGTTGGTTATTGCCTTCCCGGCCCCCCATTCCTTTACCGGTGAAGACGTGGTGGAGCTGCAGGGCCACGGCGGCCCGGTGATCCTGGACATGCTGGTGGCGGCCTGCATTGCCGCCGGGGCCCGACAGGCCCAAGCCGGGGAGTTCTCCCAGCGGGCATTTCTCAACGACAAGATGGATCTCACCCAGGCCGAAGCCATCGCCGACCTGATCGATGCGGGTACCAGCGCGTCGGCCCGGGCCGCCCTGCATTCCCTGCAGGGTGTTTTTTCCGACCAGGTAAATCGCCTGGTGGAGGAATTGATCGGGCTGCGCATCTATGTGGAGGCGGCCATCGATTTCCCGGAAGAGGAAATCGATTTTCTTTCCGACGGCAAGGTGGCCGGTGATCTGCGCGACCTTCGCGCACAATGTCAGCGGGTGCTGGAGGAAGCCAATCAGGGGCGCCTGGTACGGGAGGGCATGACCCTGGTGATCGCCGGTAAACCCAACGCCGGCAAGTCTTCCCTGATGAATGCCTTGGCCGGATTCGATGCCGCCATTGTTACTGATATTGCCGGCACCACCCGGGATGTATTGCGTGAAGCCATCCAACTCGACGGCATGCCCCTTAACCTGATCGACACCGCCGGCCTGCGTGACAGCGCCGACGTGGTGGAGCAGGAGGGGATCCGCCGGGCCTATGCGGAAATGAAAAAAGCCGACCGGTTGCTGGTGATGGTGGACTCCCGTGATGGTGATGTTAATCCACAAGATATCCACAGCTTGTTGCCGCAGAGCCAGCAGCAACTGGAAAACCTGGATTTACCGGTGACAGTGGTGCTCAACAAGGCTGACCTGTCCGGTATGTCCCCCGGCCCCCGGGATAACGGCAGCTTCGTGATTTCCGCCGCCACCGGCGACGGGCTACCCGAGCTGCGCGAACACCTGAAAGCCGCTGCCGGTTTTAAAGGCATGGGGCAGGGCGAGGGCCAGAGCCGCTTTTCTGCCCGCCGCCGCCATATCACTGCCCTGGAGCAGGCCCTGGCCGCCCTGGACAAGGGCGAGCAGCAATTGCACGATCACGCCGCCGGCGAACTGCTGGCCGAAGACCTGCGCGCTGCCCAGAAAGCCCTGGAAGAAATCACCGGCGCCTTTACTGCGGATGATCTGCTGGGGCGGATTTTCTCTTCTTTCTGTATCGGCAAATAA
>NZ_JABURH010000072.1:13465-17508 GCF_014762765.1 Alcanivorax sp. | reverse complement strand
GCATATTTACTGCCGGCTTTGCGTTCGCTGCGGATGGCGCTGAGGCGGTCGGCGTTGATGGTGAGGCCGAACAGTTTTTGTTTGTGCTCGACCAGCGGCTTGGGTAACCGCAGGTCGTCGAAGTCGTCCTCGGTGAGCGGGTAGTTGGCGGTGAACAGGCCGAACTGCAGCGCCAGGTAGAGGCAGGTGGGGGTCTTGCCGGATCGGGAGACACCGATAAGGATTACGTCCGCCTGATCGTAGTGGCGGGTACGGGCGCCGTCGTCGTTGTCCAGGGCGAAATGCACGGCATTGATACGGATGCGATAGGACTCCGCGTCGCGGATGGCGTGGCTTTGGTTGATCTTGTGGCTGGAGCGTACGCCCAGTTCGTCCTCCAGGGGGTTGAGGAAGGCACCGAACAGGTCCAGTACCAGGGCATCGCAGCCGTGTAGCAGGGCGCGGTGGTCGTTGTTTACCAGGGTGGAAAAGACCACGGGTTTCTGGCCGTCTTCTTGTGAGGCCTTGTTGATACGGGCTACCGCTTCGCGGGTCTGCTCATCGGACTGGACGAAGGGCAGGGTGACCTGCACAAATTCAATATCACCGAACTGACTGAGCATGCTGTGGCCGAGGGTTTCAGCGGTGATGCCGGTGCCGTCAGAGAGGTAGAATGCGGTTCTTTTCATTGGGTTCAGCCGTTTTATGTGCTGTAGGAGCGGCGCTTGAGCCGCAAAGCTACTTGCGAAGACGTGGCTCCAGTCATTCGCGTCTCAAGCGCCACCCCTACGGCCGGGTGTAAGTCATTGTTTTCAATGATCACAGTCTAGAGCTCGTAGGGAGTTGGGGCCAGTGCTATCTTCGGCTAGCTGGAGTTTCAAATCCGGGAAATCCCACCTTGAACGTTGTCCCTGCCTTCACATCCTTCTAAACTGCGCCGCATGGGCAAGCTCGCAGGTTAATTACCCTTTCATTTTCAAGGGGATAGTGCCCAGGAAAGGGGTATGACAGGCTTCAGATGCAGGGATTGACCAAACTCGTACCCAAATTACGACGTGGGGCGGGCAAACTGTGCGGGTTTTGAGTAGAATGTCGGCTCGATTAGAGCCGGTTCAGGCCAGTAATCAACGGTAATACGTAAAAAGGAGACGACCTTGGCGGAATATGTAGTCTGGTTTCAGGACCTGGGGAAAGATGACGTTGAGCGCGTAGGCGGCAAGAATGCATCCCTCGGTGAGATGATCAGCAATCTGTCGGCAGCGGGTGTCTCCGTTCCGGGCGGTTTTGCCACCACCGCTGAAGCCTTTCGCGAGTTCCTCGAGCACAACAATCTGACCCAGAAAATCAATGACGCCCTTAGCGCCCTGGATGTTGAGGATGTGGTTGCTCTGGCCAAGACTGGCGAGCAGATCCGCCAGTGGGTAGTCGATGCGCCTTTCCAGCCAGCGCTGGATGCGGCCATCCGCGAAGCGTATGAAAAGATCGGCGAAGGGAATGCTGATCTGCCGGTGGCGGTTCGTTCTTCCGCGACCGCAGAAGACCTGCCGGATGCCTCCTTTGCTGGCCAGCAGGAAACCTTCCTGAACATCCGTGGCATCGACAGTGTCATGATCGCGGTGAAGGAAGTATTTGCCTCCCTGTTCAATGATCGCGCCATCAGCTATCGCGTTCACCAGGGTTTTGATCACAAGCTGGTGGCGCTGTCCGCCGGCGTGCAGCGCATGGTGCGCTCCGAAACGGGCGCCGCCGGCGTGATGTTCTCCATGGACACCGAATCTGGCTTCCGGGATGTGGTCTTTATTACTGCCTCTTACGGTCTGGGTGAAATGGTGGTACAGGGTGCGGTAAACCCGGATGAGTTCTATGTTCACAAGAAGACCCTGTTGAACAAGAAACCTGCCATCCTGCGCCGGAATCTGGGCAGCAAGATGCAGAAGATGATTTACGGGGCTGAAGCCTCTGCGGGCAAGTCCGTGAAGATTGTGGAAGTGGATAATGCCGAGCGCATGGTCTACTGCCTGAATGACGAACAGATTGAAAACCTGTCCCGTCAGGCCATCGAGATCGAAAAACATTACGGCATGCCCATGGATATTGAGTGGGCGCTGGATGGTGACGACGGCAAGCTGTACATCGTTCAGGCTCGTCCGGAAACCGTGAAGAGCCGCTCCGATGTGAATGTGATGGAGCGCTACCTGCTCAAGCAGACTGGCAAGGTGCTGGTTGAAGGCCGCTCCATTGGCCAGCGTATCGGTGCCGGCAAGGTGCGGATCGTCACCAACATCAAGGAAATGGACAAGGTCCAGTCCGGCGATGTGCTGGTCACCGACATGACTGACCCGGACTGGGAGCCGGTCATGAAGCGTGCAGCGGCCATTATCACCAACCGTGGTGGTCGTACCTGCCATGCGGCGATCATCGCCCGTGAACTGGGTGTGCCTGCCATTGTGGGCTGTGGCGATGCCACTGACGTTCTCAAGGACGGTCAGGAAGTGACTGCTTCCTGTGCCGAAGGGGATACCGGCAAGATCTACGAAGGCCAGCTGGAATTCGACATTCAGCGCAACTCCATCGAATCCATGCCCAAGCTGCCGTTCAAGATTATGATGAACGTGGGTAACCCGGATCGTGCCTTTGATTTCGCTGGCCTGCCAAACCAGGGCGTGGGCCTGGCCCGCCTGGAATTCATCATCAACCGCATGATCGGTGTGCACCCGAAAGCGCTGCTGAACTACGACACCTTGCCCAAGGACGTGAAGCAGAACGTGGACAAGCGCACTGCCGGTTACGGCAATCCGGTGGATTTCTACGTGGAGAAGCTGGTTGAGGGTATCTCGACCCTGGCCGCCGCTTTCCACCCGGAAAAGGTCATCGTTCGCCTGTCCGACTTCAAGTCCAACGAGTATGCCAACCTGATCGGCGGCAAGCTGTACGAGCCGGAAGAAGAGAACCCCATGCTGGGCTTCCGGGGTGCCAGCCGTTACATCAGCGAAAACTTCCGTGACTGCTTCGAGCTGGAATGTCGTGCCCTGAAGAAAGTGCGTGACGTAATGGGCTTCACCAATGTGGAAATCATGGTGCCCTTCGTGCGGACAGTGGGCGAAGCGGAGCAGGCGGTTGATCTGTTGGCCAAGAACGGCCTGAAGCGTGGCGAGAATGGTCTGCGTGTCATCATGATGTGCGAACTGCCCACCAACGCGCTGCTTGCCGACGAGTTCCTGCAGCACTTTGACGGCTTCTCCATCGGCTCCAACGATCTGACCCAGCTGACTCTGGGCCTGGACCGGGATTCCGGTATCGTCAGCCATCTGTTTGATGAGCGTGATCCGGCGGTCAAGAAGTTGCTCAAGATGGCCATCGATGCCTGTAATGCTCAAGGCAAGTACATTGGCATCTGCGGCCAGGGCCCGTCTGACCATCCTGACCTGGCCAAGTGGCTGATGGAGCAGGGGATCTCTTCCGTGTCCCTGAACCCGGATTCCGTACTGGATACCTGGTTTTACCTGGCAGAGAAGCATGGCAACTGATTTGCCAGCTTGACCTGCAAGGTGCTTCTCAGCACAGTAAAAAGCCCGCTATTGCGGGCTTTTTACGTTGTGGCTGGACGGTAACGTTTTTGCCCTCATTCCTCCGCTCCAGAAAGTTGGTATTCAGCCGGAAGCGACCAGGAGATGAGGCTAACGTGCTGTATTTCCAACAGTTGAGTGAAGGTAAGCCATGTTTCATCGCCTGATCAGAACGCTGGATTTATATGACGGATTACGGCTGCCTGTGAAAGTCGGACGGCTTGAGCTGTTGTTGATTCATGAAGAGGGGGAAACCCGGCTAATGCAACGACGTTGCCCTCATGCGGATTTTCCACTGGATCGTTGCACCATCAGTCATGGTGAGTTGCGTTGCCCGGGGCATGGGCTGACGTTTTCGCTGCGAAGCGGTCGCTGCCTCAGCGCTAGCTACCAGCTCGAGCAGTACCGGGTCGACTACGACGGCCCCTGGTTGGGCGTGGATCTTTCTCCGTAGCACATTCGGTTTTCATCACAGAGAACACAGAATTCACTGAAAAA
>NZ_JABURH010000072.1:7754-13353 GCF_014762765.1 Alcanivorax sp. | reverse complement strand
TGCAGGCAAGCTCCTGCAAAAGCGGGAGGGCAGCGGGCTATCGGCGGATGGGAGAGGCGTAGACCACCTTTTCTTCGCCAAGATCGGCAACAAAGTGGGTGCTGTAACGATCGCGCAGCTGTTTGACCTTGCGAACGTAGGCCTGGGTTTCCTTGAAGGGCGGAATGCCGCCGTAACGGCGCACGTTGCCCTCACCAGCATTATAGGCTGCGAGGATATGGTCCAGAGTGGAAAATTTGCCTTTTAGGTATGCCAGGAAGCGGGTGCCTCCGAGGATATTTTCTCGGGCATCGAACGGGTTGCTGACCTTCAGATAGGCAGCGGTTTCCGGCATCAGCTGCATCAGGCCCTGGGCGCCAACACGGGATACGGCCTTAGGGTTGAAGAGGGACTCGGCATGGATGACCGCCTTGACCAGAGCTGGATCTACGCGGTGCTGTCCAGCGGCAAAGGTAATCAGGTTATCGTAGCGATCACGCTCCATATCGCTCAGGGCTCGGGGTTGATAGCTCCAGCCCTTGCGTATGGATAGCAGGGTGTGATCGTTGCCGACTCGATCCTGGGGCTGATCCGTGAACAGAATAGTGCCGTCCGCGGCGCGATATTTGTAAATATCACTGGCCCCGGCAGTGCCTGAAAAACTGATCATGCCGCTCATTAGCAGAGTCAGCAGCCCGGTCAGTCGCATTGGATTCCCGTTCCCCATTCGGTGCGCTGTTTTTTCTGCGCATTGTTGTTTTAAGGAAAAGTCTGGCCGGGGAGCAATACTTACCCGGTATCAGCTTTTCTGGCGGACGTTACCCCCATGATAGCGTCGCCCATGATTGTTATTAGTCATTACCGACGAGTTGTCGGTGTGACCCGCTGAGCGTGGCTATACAGCGGATTGACATCATACTATTACAGGCCCCGAGGCCCAAGAGGCCGGGTAGGTATTCCGGTGTCTTGATGGAATGGCGTAAGCCCATTGCTACTGGCTATGGAGCGTATCAACGACGCAACCTTGTTAATCCTCCCGCCCTGCGCACAATAGGGGCAAACCTAGCAGGAGACAGCAGTGACAACAGAATTTGATCTGGTCGTGATCGGTGCCGGTTCAGGCGGTGTCCGTGCGGCACGTATGGCGGCAAGCCATGGTGCCCGGGTGGCTATCATTGAGGAAAGATTTTTTGGTGGTACTTGCGTGAATGTGGGCTGTGTCCCCAAGAAGCTGTTCTCCTACGGCTCCCATTTTCCCCAGGAATTTGCTCTGGCAGAAGATTTCGGCTTTTCCGTACAGGGTTGGTCCTTCGACTGGGCTGCCTTGCGGGATAATAAAAGCCGTGAAATCCATCGCTTGAATGGCATTTACCAGCGCATTCTTGACCAGGCTGGTGTCACTGTTTTTGAGGGGCATGGCAAAGTGTTGGGCCAGGGACGGGTTGCTGTAAACGACCAGGAACTGAGTGCTGCCCATATCCTCATAGCCACTGGCGGCAAACCCTTCGTGCCGGAATTTGCCGGCTGTGAGTTGGCGCGGATTTCTGATGATCTGTTCTACCTGGAGGCACTCCCCGAACGGGTGGCTGTGGTGGGTGGTGGCTATATTGCCACCGAATTCGCTGGCATTCTGCATGGCCTTGGCTGCCAGGTCACACAAATATACCGTGGAAACCTCTTCCTGCGCGGGTTTGACGACGATATTCGTCAATTCGTCGCAGAGCAGATGCGCGGACAGGGGGTAGATCTCAAGTTCAACAGTGATGTTATCCGCCTGGAGATTGTCGGTGGTGGCAAGCAACTCACTTATCAGGATGGCAGTCAGCAAACCTTTGACGAGGTGTTTTACGCCACCGGCCGTGTGCCTAAGCTGGATGGGTTGTTTGCTGAAGGGGCGGCGCCAGCACTGACGGGCAACGGGGCGATCAAGGTCGATGCGGGTTTTGCCACCTCAATCCAGGGGCTTTACGCGCTGGGCGATGTCATCGATCGTGTCCAGCTGACTCCTGTCGCCTTGGCGGAGGGTATGTGGCTGGCCGCGAAGCTGTTCGGCGAGAGCAAGCCGAAGGCCGAAATGGATTATGGCAATATCGCCACTGCTGTTTTCAGCCATCCGAACATCGGGACCGTCGGGCTCAGCCAGGAAGAGGCGCTGCAGCAGACTCCTGCGATTCGGGTCTACAAAAGTAGCTTCCGGCCCATGCGTTATACCTTGGGCGACAAGCAGGAGCGCAGCCTGATAAAGCTGATTGTGGATGATAAAACCGACAAGGTGCTTGGCCTGCATATGGCCGGTGAGGATGCGGCGGAAATCACCCAGGGCTTTGCGGTAGCCATCAAGATGGGCGCCACCAAGGCAGACTTCGACGCCACCGTGGGCATTCACCCGACGGCGGCGGAAGAGCTGGTGACGATGCGCCAGGGAGAAAAAATCACCGCCTGAGCAGCAATATTGTTTGGCCTTACTGTAAGAGCTCGCTTGCAAGCGAACATCGGCTTTGCGGCCAACCCGGTTCGCCTGCAAGCAGCCTCCTACAGCGAATCAATGTGCAAGAGTCACGCTGGTAGACAGGGTGTCAGATTTTCTCCAGCTTGACCGGCAAGCCATCCCCGGGCACCGGCAGGCTGGTGGTATCCACTGGCATTTCGTAATCCTGCGGTACGCTCCAGCGATAATTTAGCAGCACCTGATGCAGAATTGCCTTCACCTGCATCTCCGCAAAATGGAGGCCGATGCATTTATGCGCGCCGCCACCGAAGGGTACCCATGCATAGGGGTGTACCTTGTCTTCCCGGCGGGCGTCACTGAACCGTTCCGGGTCGAATTTTTCAGGTTCCGGCCAGTACTCTTCCATATAGTGGGTGAAGTAGGGCACCACATTGATGAAGCTGCCGCGGGGGATGAAAAAGCCGTTGTATTCCACATCCTTGACGGTCTTGCGTGGCAGTGAAGGCACCGGCGCACATAGCCGCAGGGCTTCCTTCATGGCCATGCCAATGCCTTCCAGCCTGGGAAGGTCGTCATAGTCCAGACTGGCTTTGCCCAGTGCTTTGCTTTCTTCACGCAGTCGTTCCTGCCATTGTGGGTTTTTGGCTAGGTAATAGAAAAGGGTGGAGAGTGTGATGGTGGAGGTATCGTGGGCTGCCATCATCAGGAAAATCATGTGATTGACCACATCGTCATCACTGAATTGTTCTCCGTCTTCCGTTTCTGCATGGCATAGCACGCTGAACAGATCGGAATCGCGGCTTTGGCGTTTGGCGGCAATTTCCTTGCGGAAGAAAGCTTCCAGCACCTTGCGCCCCTTGAGACCTTTTGACCAGCGCAGGCCAGGAACACTGGTGCGCACGATGGCCGTGCCAGCGCGAACGGTATCAACAAAGGCCCGATTGATGTCATCAGCTTCCGGGCCCAGTTCGTACCCCATAAAAACATCGGTGGCCAGATCCAGGGTCAGCTGTTTTACCGCACTGAGTACATGGAAGTCGGCAATTTCTTTCCAGGGAGCAATGCCCGAGGTGATGTGTGGCCCCATCCTGTCCAGGTAACCCTTCAACACATCCCGATTGAAAGCCTGCTGCATGATCTTGCGATGCCAGCGATGCTCCTCGAAATCCAGCAGCATGATGCCACGATGAAAAAAACGGCCGATGAAATAGTCCCATCCCTGGTGATTGGAAAACAAATCACCACGGTTGAGCATAACGAACTGATTGGCGTCCGGGCCCAGCATCTGCACCATTTTCAGGCCGAATACGCTGGTCCACGAAACCGGGCCGTATTGATCATAGCGCTTTCGCATCAAGCCGATCGGGTCGCGCATGAAGGAGAGGGTATGGCCAATCAGCGGTAGCCCCTTGTCGCCGGGAACGGCCCGAAGTTGACTCTGGGCGGGCAACGAACAAAACGGTTGTGACATGGATCTCTCCTGATAAACAGTACGTCTACTTTTAGCTGGATAGTGCACTCAGCTCAACAACACTAAACAGATTTCGTTATGGCATTTCCCTGTCAGCTGAGCGGCTCAGATGTTGTCTATTTGCCGGTTTTGTGCTGTTTTTTTGACCGTAACCGGCCTGACTGGCATCCCGGCGAGGCTGGGGCCCGTCACTCAGGGGTTATGCACCCGGTTATCCACAGAAACTGTGGACAGAAAAAGAGGGGCGGTGGGCACTGGGAGAGCCACCAAGGCCTGTGTATGATTCGGCAACAAACAAAAACTGCGTGCAGGCCGGGCTTGGTCGGTTATGTCTTCCAGTGAGCCAGTTCGGCCGGGGTTGAGTGTGACTGCCAATAGTTGCGAGTGCTCGCAAGCCATGGCCTGCAGACAGTCCGCAAGCCTGCTGTACTAAGGAGAACAAGGAATGCGTCGTGTGGTGTTTAACCAGAAGGGGGGAGTGGGGAAGTCCAGTATCACGGTAAACCTGGCTGCCATCAGTGCTGCCGAAGGAAATCGTACCCTGGTAGTGGATCTGGATCCGCAGTGCAACGCCAGCCAATACCTGCTTGGGATGCCGGCCTACAGCAATGGGGAGGGCCCGAAGCCCAATATCGGTACCTTCTTTGCCCAGACGTTGTCGTTTCGGTTGAAAGAGAAGGATGCCCGTGAATACGTGCATGCCACCCCTTTCCAGAACCTCTTTGTGTTGCCTTCGGATGGCGAGCTGGGCGAAATTGAGCACATGCTGGAATCCAAGCACAAGATCTACAAGCTGCGCGGCCTGCTGAAAAGCCTGGCCAAGGATTTCGATACCATCTTTGTGGATACCCCGCCTGCCTATAATTTTTATACCCTGTCTGCGCTCATTGCTGCCGACCGGGTATTGATCCCCTTCGATTGTGATGCCTTTTCGCGCAAGGCTCTGTACACCCTTCTTGAGAACATTCAGGAAGCCCGTGAGGATCACAACGACGAGTTGCAGGTGGAAGGCATTGTGGTCAACCAGTTCCAGCCCCGCGCCCGGCTGCCCCAGGAGCTGGTAGCGTCGCTTGTAGAGGAGGGGTTGCCAATGTTGAACAGCAAGCTGTCTGCCAGTGTGGTGATGCGCGAGTCCCATGAGCAGGCCACGCCGCTCGTCAACTTGCAACCCAAGCACAAGCTGACTGAGGAATATCGGGCCCTGTTCCACGAACTCCATGGCCGCTAATCCGTTCCTTAAGCAGGCCTCCGGCCGTGCCGAACGCATCTTGCGCTCGGCAACGGCCAGCCGCTGGCTTGCCAGGGCGGTTTTCAATCGCTCTGACCAGCTCCAGCAACGGCTTGGCGAAGCGGCGGAGCAGCTCAAAATGCTGGCCAGGATGCTGCTGGACTGGACGACGGGACGCTACCGCCAGGTGCCTTGGGCAACCCTGCTGACCATCACCGGAGCGCTGGTGTATTTTCTGATGCCACTGGATGCTATTCCCGACCCGATTATCGGACTGGGCTTGCTGGATGATATGGGAGTGCTGGCCAAGGCCTGGCAATTTTCCCGGCAGGATATTGAGCGTTACCAGAGGTGGCGTGACCGGCAGGAAGATCCGGAGTAGCCATAGGGTAGGGGAGCGAGTGCTGGCGTTTTCGGCTTCGAAAGGCCTGTTGTGCCAGAAGAGAGCATTAACCCGATCGCCATTTTGGGC
>NZ_JABURH010000072.1:0-7689 GCF_014762765.1 Alcanivorax sp. | reverse complement strand
CCCGTAGTGCATCTCAGGATAACGGCAACCATTCTGATATCAATGCCGGGTTCCTCTCTCTTACGGATTCTGTGATAGTGTTTACTCTTATTGAGTGAGTGCCTGCCCTGGGCCGGCGTGATCAGAGCAAGAACAAGCAATGCACAACAACAATTAGCGATCAGGAAAAGGGAGTAGTTATGGGCAAGCGTCTGCTGGGGAGCCTTCTGGCTATCGCCTTGCTGCCAGCGCAGGGGGTGGCAGCCATTACCAATGCGGATCTTGAAGAGTTTGAATTGTCTCTGTGGAAGGTTCGCACAAATTTTCATATGCTTACTGTGATGACAGGCAGCGACACCTACGCGTCTGATCTCAATCGCACTATATCTCGAGCCAGCCAGGCCCTTTCTGAATTGAAAAGTAATGCCGAAGGCAGTGACGAACGTCAGTTTGTGGCTGACCTGGAGAAGGACTGGTTGCTTTACATGGATGCTGCCAAGGGCAACACCATGGCGGAGCAAGGGTACACCAATGCCTACGTTATCAAGGACGTCAACGAGCTTCCCGCCATCATGTCAGAAAAGATGGATGCGTTCGAAAATGCCAGTAGCGGCAATTATGACGAAATTCGAGAGTTATCAGCTTACCTCCAGCGGATGACCTCCGAATACTTGAATGTGGCTGCAGATCCGGCCGGCGGTATGGCTGCGGGTTCTGATGAAGGCAGGCTGGATTTCAAGAATGCTGTGCCACAATTCGAGAAAATGCTCAAAGCGGCGCAGAAGCAGTACGCTGGTGATGAAGCCATGACCCGGGCCCTGGATCAGGTGGCCGTCAAGTGGAAGTTCATTCGCCAGTCCATGGTGAAATTCTATGAAAATGCGGTGCCGTTTCTGATTTACCGCTATACCAGACAGATGGTAGATACATTGGAACAGGCCATCAGCCTGGCATCAACAGATATGGCCAAGCCGACTTTCGGGCCCGTTGAATAGCCGGAACGGCCAGTATTGGTATACATCAAGGCCCCCGCTGACGGCGGGGGTTTTTCGTGGGGTTGGAGAAGAGGAAATCAGGGTGAAAAAACAAGGATTGTGGGTGCTTGCCGGGGCGCTGATGATGGCTGCTTCCGGGGCGCAGGCAGCATTTTCTGCAACGGAGCTTGCAATGATGGAGGCGGATGCCTGGCGCGCGAGGATGGGGTTTCATCTGCTCTCAATTCGTGGCGACAATCCGGAAGACCGTGATGCGCTTCGGCAATTGCTCGAAGGCGGAGAGCGGCGGGTGGCTGAGCTTAAAGGGCAGGCTGAGGGTAGTGAGGTTTCACAGGCGAGCGCTTTTGGCCAAGCCTGGAATGAACTGTCCCGGCGCGCTCTGGATAACCCGCTCGCTTCGCTGGGCTATGCGGATTACGGTGCCATGAGCGAGATGAACACTACCACTCTTGCGGTGGCTGAGCTGGCAGAGCAGGCCGAAGCTGGCAGCAAAGACAAGTATCTGGATGTTGCGGATTTGTCGGTATCCATGCAGCGGCTGGCCAGTGAATATCTGGCGTTGGCTGCCTTCCCCTCAGCTGGCCTGCCAACCGGCACCGGATTGCCGCCAATGGATTTTGCCATTGAAGCAAAAGGTATTGATGATCAGCTGACCACTCTCAAGGGCCGCTATGCTGACGATGCACAAGCGAGTGAAGTGTTGGCTTTTGTAGAGCAGCGCTGGGTTTTTGTTCGCAACACCATCCCGCGCATGAACGAAAACGATGCCAACAAGGTGCCATACCTCTTTTACCGTTATGCCAGCCAGGTTGCCGAGCGGGTAGAGGAGCTGGTGGCACCGTGAATAAGTATTCAGATACGGGGACGGAGAAAGTATAGGACGTCTCCTCCCTTTCCGATCAGTCCGAGCGGGTAGCCAGCCAGTCTGCGCTGATACGCCAGGCATGGCTGGGCGCCTTGGAGCCGGAGAATACGCCGGCATGCCCGCCTGGGACTTCCTCGAAACGCTTTTCCTGACTGCCTACCAGCCGTAGCACTTCCCTGGCCGCGCGAAGGCTGACGATATTGTCGGTGGTGCCGGCAAAGGCCAACAAATCCTGATGAATCGCGGAGAAATCCACGCTGCGCTCACCGATGCGGATTTTTCCCTTGGCCAGGCTGTTGGCCAGAATCATCTTCTCAATCACCTCTCGCACCACCGCACCCGGGTAATCCACCATATCGTTGAACCATTGGCCCATGGTCATGTACTCAGTGACATATTCCCGGTCGGCGATGTTCTTCACCAGATCCAGGTAAGCCTGTACTACCCCCGGTGGGTTAGTCATTTTGAAACCGAAGGTCAGTAGCCCTGCCGGAATGTGGAATAACTTGTCGTCCAGGGGCTCAAGACGCACTTTGAACCATTCATGGATCTGCATTGCGGGAATGGAGGCCAGGCCCAGGGCCTTGCCGAAGGGACCGCTTTTGTGGAAATTCACCGGGCTGGCAATGGTGATCAGGCTGCGTACCGGCGCATCCGGGTGGCCTCCCAGGTACATCATGCAGAGCAGACCGCCCATGCAGTAGCCCAGCAGATTGACCTGGTCCTGCCCGGAGTGCGTCTTGACTGTATCTACTGCAGCCGGCAGCCAGCGGTTTACATAAGTATCCAGGTCCAGACTTCGCTCTGCCTGGGAGGGTTTGCCCCAGTCCACCAGATAGATGTCATAGCCCCGGGCCATCAGATAGCGGACCATGGAGCGGTTCGGCATCAGATCGTAGGTCCAGCAATGGATGCCCAGTGCCGGCACCAGAATCAGGGGCGTACGGTATTTGTTGCGCGTCACCGGCATCATCTCGTCGTTGACCGGGATTTCGCTCATGGGTGGCAGGCTATAATGGCGAACGGCCATGATGCCGTCCCGGTAGATTTCATCCCAGGGGCATTTGTCGATCTGGATAAACCGTTGCGGATGCCGCCGACGCTCGACGATATGCCCAACGGCACGCAGACTGGTTTTCAAACGGGATGACGTCGCCATGGGTGGCCTCCGACAATCAGGGGGGATGAAATGCTAGCGGCAGGGCAACGTATTACCATGGTGAAAAAGTAACACTTTGCAGATTAATGTCGACTCGTTAATCTATCGCGCCCGACGCACAGGAGGCATTGGCCGTCGTGACAAACTCATCATTACCTTACACCCGCCTGGATGTCTGTAACCGTTTTCTGGAGTCGGTGAGACACTCGGTGGTACTGGGACTGGAAGTCCTCAGCGCAGAAGAACACGCTGTCAGGGTAAGGGTTCCCTGGCGAGAGGATCTGGTGGGTAACCCGGAAACCGGCGTCATGCATGGTGGCGCCATCTTCGCCATGATGGACCATGCTGGCGGTATGGCAGTGACCTGTCGCACCTTTCCCACGTTCGAAATCACCCCCACCATCGACTTTCGCGTCGACCACCTTCGTGGACCGGCCAAGGGCGCTGCGGTGGTTTGCGAAGCCACCTGTTACCGGCTCACCAACCATGTGGCCTTTGTCCGTATCACTACCTGGGAAGAGGGCAGCGAGGACGAGCCCATCGCAACCGGGCTGGCAACCTACACCCGACTGAAAATTGAAACTGCTGGCAAGGTGGTGGGGCAATGAAAGCACTGAAGACCCTGATTGAAGAATGCCGAGCCGGCGAGGCGGACTACCAGAGCCTGATTGACCGGGTGCCCTATGCCCGCTTTCTGGGTATCCAGGTGGTGGCACAAGGGGACGAGCTGACCTTTGTGTTGCCCAAGCATGACAATGTGGTGGGTAATCCGACTCTGCCAGCCTTGCATGGCGGGGCCGTGGCAGGCTTCATGGAGCAGGCAGCGATTATCTTTATCCTGTTGCAAATGGGGGAGCCACGGGTCCCCAAGACCATCGATTTCACCATCGATTACCTGCGAGCCGGGCTTTTCCGTGACACCTATGCGGAATGCAGCGTCACCCGACTGGGCCGACGGATAGCCAATGTGCATATCAGCGCCTGGCAAAAAAACCGCCAGGAACCGATCACCATTGCCCGGGCGCATTTCCTGCTGTCCGATGATGCGGGCTGATCCCGACGGATCGAGGCCTGCTCCTTTGTCCAAGAGACCGCGCCCTGAGGTCGGGCGCGGTGCTTGGCACCGTAATTAACACGACTCGCCTGTCCGTTATCCATGTTCTGGTACCGGATGCATCCTCACGCTGCTTGCCCCCGTTAGTCTTCCTTGGTCCGTACCGCGATTGTGATTTTGCGCCAGCCCGCAACCCGATTGTCATAACGCGACATTGTCCCGGCAAACACTTCCGCCTAGCGTTTAAGTGAACCTGTTCGGAGCGCACCGTTGCGTTCCGGGGTGTGCGCTACAACGCTAAAAAGGGTGTATCCATGAAAATAACCAATGTCACCTCGCCACCAACTTCCGTGAGCATCTACGACAACTGGGACGGCCCCGGCTCCGAGGATATCGAAGACAAGCTGACACCGGGCCATGTGCAGGATGTGGTGGAAATCTTCCAGACCCCGCTCACCGGTCACTATAACTGGGACTATTCCAGTGCCGATGGCCGTATCCGCAAGTTGTATCGCCTTGGCAAGGAGCTGAACTGGAATGCAGACATGGATCTGGACTGGACCCAGACCTTCCCCAGGAGCGAGGTTCCTCTCGATCAGGCCTTTAATCCGTTCAACGGCTGGCCTACGTTCGAGGCACTGAGCGATGACGAGAAACTGCGTTTTGGCTGGCACAACCTGGCCTGGATGCTGGCTCAGTTCATGCACGGGGAGCAGGGCGCACTGCTGGTGGCATCGCAATTAGCCAGTTGCGCGCCGTCCTACGATGCCAAGCTCTATGCGGCGAGTCAGACTTTTGACGAGGCCCGGCACGTCGAAGTGTTCACCCGGTACCTGCAGGAAAAAATCGGCATCCTGTATCCGGTGAACCCCAACCTGAAGGCACTGCTCGACAAGATCCTTTCCGATCCGCGCTGGGACCTGAAATTCATCGGCATGCAGATCATCATTGAGGGCCTGGCTCTGGCGGCCTTCAATACCCTCAAACTGACCGCCCATGACCCGCTTCTCAAGCAGATTATCCACCTGGTGATTCGTGATGAGGCGCGCCACGTTACCTTTGGCGTCAATTACTTGGAAGATTTTGTTGAGACTCTTTCTGAAGAAGAGAGGGAAGAGCGCGCCCACTTCGCATTTGAAGCCTGCGTGGTCATGCGCGAACGGCTGATCAGCACCGAGGTCTTTGAGCACTTTGGCTGGGATGTGGAAGAGGCCCGTGAGCAGGTGCTGTCTTCCACCATCATGGCCCAGTTCCGCAATCTGCTCTTCACCCGCATCATGCCCAACCTGAAACGTATCGGCCTGCTCACCGAGTCAGTGCGTCCCCGTTTCGAAGAGCTTGGCATCCTGCAGTTCGAAAACCTGGTGGATGACGGCGAAGTGGATTGGGCAGAGCTGTCGAAACCTCTCTACGACCAAGTCTCCTGAGGGCTGTTTCTGTAGGCTCTTACAAAGCCCATAGACAGCGTAGGGTGCACTGAGCCTAAGCGAACTGCACTGATCTGGCGCTTCGCTTAGGCTCAGTGCACCCTAGGTTTCATTACACGCTCTCGACGTTGACCATTCCCTGCCGAACCGGTTTGGCCAGCGCCTGAGAGGTCGCTTTATAGGCCTGCTGTAACGCCACGGGCCCCTGTTCCAGCTTCCCCGGACCGCTGCGGGCCAGGCCGTCAATGGCCAGGGTGATCAGGTTGGGGCGCAAAGGGGCCTTCAAGGCAGGGCTATTGGCCCGACGCCACGGGGATCGGGATTGCAGATGGTGATAGAGTACGCGCTCGCCGGGCCAGGTGCTGGCCAGGCCATGTCGGTCAGCAATGCCGCCGTCCCAATAGTAGTCACCGTCAATGCTTGCCGGTTGAAACAGGAACGGCACGGCGCAAGACGCATAAACGGCCTCGATGGGATCTCCCGCATTCAGCACCCGCGTGCGGCGGGTACCCGCATGCCAGGCAGACAGGGCCACCGGGGTGGGGCTGTCTGCCAGATCGGTCTGCGTCAGCATCTCCCGCAGCAAACTGCGGAAACGTTTGCCGGCAAGCAGTCCCAGCCCGGGGGCAGGGTCCCAGAAATGCTCCCGGGACAGACCTGTCAGGGTAAGTTCCATTTTTTCCGGGCATGCCTGACCGGCCATGCAGGCTGACACCAGGGCTCCGGCACTGGAACCGCAGTAACGCGCTGGCGCCAAATCATGTTCTTTCAGGGCTTTGACGACACCAAAATGGGCAAAAAAACCAAAAAAACCGGACGACATGGCCAAGGTGAAGGGGTGATCTGCCAGCCATTCAGCCAGGCTCGGGGCGGGATATGTCTTCATTGAATGCTTCCTCTGCGGCGACAAACCCTAACCCGGGGACCCTCAGCCACACAATCCTGCTGACGGCTGTGGCCGTGACGGCCCTGGGCCAGACCCTGGTATTCACGCTGCTGCCCTCTCTTGGGCGTGCCACGGGCCTGGCGGAAATGCAGGTGGGGCTGATCATCAGTTGTTCCTCACTGATTTTTGCGCTGGCCAGCCCGGTGTGGGGCACCCTCAGCGAATCCCTGGGGCGAAAGCGGGTGCTGGTGATCGGGCTCAGTGGCTATTCCCTGGGCACACTGATGTTTGCGCTGGTGTTTGATATCGGCCTGCACGGTGGCCTGGCGGGCGGCCTATTGGTGGCCGGGCTGGTGTTAAGCCGCATGCTGCAGGCAGCAATCATGGCCGCTACACCGGCGGCTGCCGCCGCTTACACTGCGGATATAACCACCCCGGAGCAGCGCACCCAGGGCATGGGCCGTATCGGTGCGGCCAACAACCTGGGCACGGTTATCGGCCCCGTGTCCGGTGGCCTGCTGGCAGCGGTGGGGCTGGTTTTCCCGCTCTATGGCGTGGCCGCCCTGACGGCGTTGATGGCACTGGCCACCGCATTGTGGCTGCCTGCCTCGCCCCATCAGCCCACCGCGAGAACCGTATCACTGGCCAGGGTGCTGCGTAGCGGATTGGGTGCCTATGCGGACCCGCGATTGCGGGATCTTCTGCTCACCGGGGTGATGCTGTTTATGAGCTTTGCCCTGATTCAGCAAACCCTGGGCTTTCTGTTTCAGGATCAGTTTGGATTATCGCCGGCCGCTGCGGCGCGTGCTCTGGGATTAACCATGATGGCGGCGGCGGTGACCTCGTTGGTCGGTCAGATTGTGGTCGTGCAATGGTTGCGTGCCCCGGCGACCTTGCTGGTGATTCTGGCGGTGCCCGCAATCGGTCTTGGTGCGTTGATATTGTGGCTGGCTGATCAGCAATGGGTAATGAGTGTGGCGGTTTTGCTGGTTGGCCTGGGGCTGGGCTTTGGTATGCCGGCGATCATGTCTCTGGCCAGCCTGCGCGTCAGCAGCGAAGAGCAGGGCAGGGTCGCCGGCCTGGCAAGTGCCTGTCCGGCCCTGGGTTTTATTCTTGGTCCCCTGGTCGGCACCGGGTTGTATACCCTGGATCATCGCTGGCCCTATCTGCTGGTCTTGTCCCTGATGGTGCCGCTGACCTGGCTGGCCTGGCGGCTGGTGCGTTCCGCGGCCGACAATGCGTAGGGAGTCAGTGGCGAGGTCAGAGTTTCGAGTTGCGAAAACCGGTCAAGAATACTTCAGCCTCGTAGGGTGCACTGAGCCTA
>NZ_JABURH010000096.1:2159-17672 GCF_014762765.1 Alcanivorax sp. | reverse complement strand
GGGCCGTGCAGAACGAACACTGTGTGTCGGGCTGGCGGCGCCAAGGACTTGTACCGGGAGGTGCCCATGACTCAGGCTCACCGGCAACACCCTGGCGGGAACAATGTGGTTCCTTTCTCTCCACGCCGCAAAGCGGCACAGCCCCCCATTTTGCGTCTCTCCCCGGAATACGATGGCATCGAGCTGTTGTACGCCAATGATCATCACCCGGATAAACTCTTCTCACTGAAAATTCTGGCCTGGGCCCGTCTCGCCAATGGCGACACCGTGGCCATGGTTCCCTGGCTGAAAGAGCCGGTGACCGCCATGGCCCTGGCGGATCCATTGAACGGCCGCTGGGAAGGTTACCGTCTTCCGGAAAGCGATTACCTGTTCATTGATGCCCCGGCACACAAGGTGCAGGAACTGGATGCGGCCATCAGCTTCTTCGGCAAGCCCCAGCCCGGGCATCAGACGATTCAGGAAATTCCCGACACGATCGGCACCCACGCGGTATTTTCCGAGGATGACTTCCACACCATCAGCCTGATGGAAGTGGTGAGCTGGCAACTGTCCGCCGACGGGAGTCTGGCTGCCATGGTGGCGGAGGAAAATGGCTTGGTGGAAACCCCGGTCCTGCCGGGCGCCGAGTGTCTGATCCAGGCCCAGCAGCTCCCGGACTTCCGCTATTTTTTCCAACACGGCATCGCCAACAAACTCAAGGAAAGGGACCCGGAAGCACTGGCGGCGGTGGCGATGCTTTCCAGGACTAATTGATAGTTGAGAATGGATAATTGATAACGTCGCGGTGAAGATTACGGTGACCAGAAACGCAAGAGGCCGCGCCCAGAGATTGGGCGCGGCCTCTTGCGTTGTAATGCTGCACGGAGCTTGATCGCGCAGTTATCAATTATCCATTCTCAACTATCAATTACCCTTCTTCCGTATCCAATACACCCAAAGCTCCCCCTCCTGCTCCTGCCCCAACAAGGTATGGCCAAGAAACTGGCAGAACTTGGGAATATCCCTTTCGGTGGACGGATCGGTGGCGCGGACTTCCAGGACCTCGCCAGGTGCCATGTCGCGCACCTTGTTGTGCAACATCATTACCGGTTCCGGACACAGCAGACCGGTGGCATCGAGGTGGTGCTGGGCGTCATGGCTCATGGGGTTACCTTTTTTGCGTTGCCATCAATTGGCGCTTGCCAGAAAAAGGCGGCCATTATAACGGCTGTGCAGAGAATCGCAGCCAGCAAGAAGTGGCTGGCATAGCCCAGCCAGGCCACACTGAAGCCGCTGGCCAGGGTAAAGGCCCCCACCGCGAACAACTGCACCGAAGCCTGCATGGTGTAGTCACTGCCCTCATGGCCGCTACGGCAATAGTCCATCATCAGTACAAACAGGGCGACGGTGGAAAGGCCGTCGGCAAATTGCTCGAATAGAGCCACCGGCCAGATCCAGTGATCCGCCGGACTGCATGCAACCATCCACCAGCCTAGAAAGGACATGGCCTGCAAGCTGGCAAAACCGAACAGGGCCTGTTTGCGCGACATCCTCATCATCAGCACGCCCGCCAACGCGGCCCCGGCCAGCCCTACCAGTGACGACACCAGATCAAGCCGCCCGATGGCTTCCAGCGTCCATTGCCGATCGACCAGAAAGGGCTTGA
The DNA here is from genome assembly GCF_014762765.1 of Alcanivorax sp. GTDB lineage: Bacteria > Pseudomonadota > Gammaproteobacteria > Pseudomonadales > Alcanivoracaceae > Alcanivorax. The sequence continues at coordinate 16,024 of NZ_JABURH010000096.1, read as the reverse complement.
TCATTCGGGAACCGAATCCATCGCCGACCTTGTAACCCAGCAGGATGAGCAACCAGACCGCCATTTGCGGTCGCCACCAGAATAACGTCAGTTGCCTTCGCCACCAGCGCAAGGTAACCGGCCGGCGGGGTTTCACCGTTTCTGGCGGCTCACGGAATCGCCAGGTCACCAGGGCAACCAGCATCAAGGCTATGATCATGCACGCCATGGTGCCCTGCCAACCCCAGCGACCGACCAACATCAGTAACGCACCACTACCCAGGATCATGCCTATCTTGTAGCCGTTGACCTGAATGCTGTTGCCGAGTCCACGCAGGTCCGGCGTTAACAAGCGCGTCGCCAGGCCGTCGGTGGCAATATCCTGGGTGGCACTGAACAGGTTGAGCAGAAAGAGCAGCACCACCAACAGCGCAAAGCCCGGACCAAACAACCATTCAGGGGGGAACAGCGCAGTGATGGCCAGTACCAGCATCACCGCAAACACGCAGGCAAGAATCCAGCGCTTGCGGTGATTGGGTTTGCCACTGCCCCAGCGGTCCACCCAGGGCGCCCAGAGAAACTTCAACGCCCAGGGTAACGCCGGTAGCGCCAGCAGGCCGATCCATTCCGGTGACAGGCCTGCATCCCTGGCCAGGGCCGGCATGGACTTACCCAACAAGCCGGCCGGCAGACCCTGGGCAAAGTACAGCATACCGAGAGTGGCAAAGAGTGCCGGGGTGGCACGGGTTGTGGGCATGATCAATAGTCCCGGTGGAACGCAGCCCAGACGGTAATTTCCTCACGATCATAGTAAAGCTGGGCCGCCTTGATCTCGGGCACACCCAGATTCTCGTGGCGCTCCATGGCAACGGTCAGTTTCTCGAGCAATTGCCAGGCCTCCTGGAAACGACGCTTCATGGGTAGCTTGAGATTGAACAGAGCCGCTCTGGACCATCCCTGGGTAAGCCACTTTTCCATTTGCTGCAGGGTACGCGCCGGCTTGTCCACCACATCACAAACCACCAGGTCCACGCTGCTACGGGGCCGCCAGGTGAAGGCATCACCTCGGATATGCTCAACGGGGTATTCATTCAGCAGACGCGCATCAAGCTTGCCATGATCCACCGCCTGCACTTTGATACCTCGCCTTGCCAGCTGCCAGCTCCAGCCGCCCGGGGCGGCGCCCAGATCCACAGCGGTTTTTGCTGTAAGGCCGTCCGTGCTGCCAAAAAAACGGATCAGCGCCTCTTCTACCTTGAGCGCGGAGCGGCTGGGGGCTTCACCCGGCAATTTCAGCCGTCGCACCCCGCCTTCAGCCAGCGGCACGGCTGTGGGGCTGCTGGTCACCCAGCCATTATGGGAATCGCTGAAGAACAAATGCACCCGCTGGCGGGCATTGGGTTTCAACAGGCCATTTTTTTTCAGGCGAGGCTCCAGCGCCTTGCGAAAGCCGCGCAGAAAGCGCTGCATTTCCCGGCCGTCGTTGGTGTCTGGATGCTCCAGAAACACCTCGCTGAATGGGGCCGCCTGTTTTAGTAAAGGCCACAGCTCCGCGATCCGGTCATCGCCGATATCCACGAACTGGCCTTCGGCCAGACTCAGGCTACGGGCAAAAATCAGCCCGCTCTCCAACAGTGCCGCCATGGAGCCCTGCTGGCTGTGCCAGAGCACATAACCACTATCCGGGACGGTACGCGGATAACCGCCGACCATCTGCTCCGCCGCATGGTAGTTCAGCTCCGCAGCCAGGTCGTTCTCGAAGCCGGGTCGGCACAACCCCAGCAGGGTTTCATCATGGGCGTGCTGCAAGTCACTGTGCATGTTGGTCTCGCGCTGGTTACAATGTGGCACATTGTCCTTATCACAACGGCTGGATCAATAATGAAAACAATATTGCCGCTGACCCTGGGCCTTGGCGCCGCCCTGCTCTCCCCCTTTGTACACGCCGAAGAAGAACTGGCACCACCGGATGTGGATTTCTACGCCGAGGCGCAAATGCTGCGTGCCGACCTGGCCCCCTATGGCTTTGACACTACTGACGGACTGGATATTCGCCTTGGCATGTGGCTAAACAGCCTGGATCTGGGCGGCGATTCCCGCCTGGGGCTGGAGGCGGGTTTTCTGCGCCAAAGCAAGGACTCCATCGACAGTGAATTTGTCCGGGCACCGACCGTCTCCGAACAGGGTGCCGGGGCCAGCAGTGTCCGCATCAATGAGGAGGATTCACTGGAGATCAATGGCTTCACTGTCGGGGTGCTCTGGCAGACTAAACGCTGGGTGTACCTGAAAGGCGGCGCCTATATCTACGATTTCGAACTGGAAAACCGTCAGCAGCGCACCCTGCTCGACAATAATGGCGACACCGTGGTGTCACTGACGGAAGCCCCGAGCAGCGACAGCCAAAGCGGTATTGCGCCCTATCTCGGTGTGGGCCTGGCTATCCCGGTAGTGGACAAGCTGACTGTCACCGCGGATTACCGCCAAACGCAGCTGGAATCCGAAAACTTCGGCACTTTTGGTATCGGGCTGCGGTTTACCAACTGACCCAGAAACGCTTTTGGAGCCTTGCTTGCAAGGCTCCAACAATTCCAGGACCCTCCTTTTCACGCCATTACAGGCGCGATCTGCTGCTACTTCACAAATACCACGGTCTTGTTGCCATCCACGATCACCCGGTCTTCCAGATGCCAGCGCACCGCCCGCAGCATCACCTGACGCTCCACATCCTGTCCAAGGGATTTGAGCTCGTCGGCGGAATGCCGGTGACTGACCCGCTGCACGTTCTGCTCGATGATCGGCCCCTGATCCAGGTCCTCTGTCACATAGTGGCTGGTGGCACCGATCAGTTTGACGCCGCGATCGTGGGCCTGCTGATAGGGATTCGCGCCCACAAAGGCTGGCAGGAAAGAATGGTGGATATTGATGATGCGATGCGGATGGTGCGAAACGAACTCGCTGCTCAGGATCTGCATGTAACGGGCCAGCACGATCACGTCCACCTGTCCATCCAGCAGCTCCAACGCTTTGGCTTCCGCCTCGGCCTTGTTATCGCCGTTCACCGGAATATGGTGATAATCGATACCGAACCGCTCCACTTCGCCGCGAAGATCATCATGATTACTGATCACCATGGGAATAGTGGCCGGCAAGTCGCCCCGCGAGGTACGCCACAACAAATCCATAATTACGTGGTCATGGCGTGATACCAGCACCGCCATGCGTTTTTTCTCGCTGGCATAGCTGATCTGCCACTGCATGCCGTAGGGTTCGGCAACCCGGCTGGCGAAATTATTACGCAGGGCTTCCCGCGAACAATCCAGTTCCGGGGTCTGGAATTCCAGCCGTAAAAAGAAAGTGCCACCCCGGGCATCGCTGGAATGCTGGTCGAAATCGGTGATATTGGCACCGTGGTTGAATAGAAAGGTACTGACGGCGCTGATAATACCCGGCTTGTCCGGGCAGGTTACCAGCAGGCGCGCCGTATTGGCGTCTTGCACTGTCATTGCAGGTCCTGATAAAGGGTCGGCACGGAATTATTGACTGACGCCGAAATGCTCCTTGCGGAAGCTGGATGGGGTCTTGCCCGTCCACTTCTTGAAGGCACGATGGAAAGAGCTGGCTTCACTGAAGCCCATCAGCAGGGCAATTTCATCGATGCTCAAATCCGGCTTGGACAGGTAGTAGACCGAGGCATCCTTGCGGATGGAATCCTTGATCTCCTGGTAGCTGGTATTAGCCTCTTTCAGCCGGCGGCGCAGGGTTTGCGGCGTCATGTTGAGTTTACCGCAGATTTCCGTGAAATCGGGGAAACTGTTGCCGTATTCGTTGGAGATGATCGCCCGAATCTGAGCCGGCAAGCCCACATTATGGATGTTGCCGTCGAACAGCTGAGCCAGGGAATCCTTGAGGAACTTGGACAGGGACAGCTCGTTCTGCACAAGGGGGAGATCGAGAAAATCGGCACGGAAACTCACCGCATTTTCGTCAGCGCTGTACTCAATGGGGCAATCAAACAGGAAACGATGTTCTTCGTCGTTTCTCACATCGGTGTAGTCCAGTTTCACCAGCTGGGGCTCGATGGCCTTGCCGACCAGCCAGCTCATGAAGCGCAGCCACACAAACAGGGAGGTCTCAATGATCACTTCCCGAAAATCCAGGCGCGGGTCGGCCTGGACCACCAGCCGAGCAATGTCTCCTTCCCGCTCAATTCGGGAATGCATGCTCAGCTCAAACAGATCGTAAAAACGGATACCCCGCTCAATGGCCGCCCCCAGGGTCGGGCAGTTAATCACCGCGTGGGCCATCATGGAAAAAGTACCGGGCTTGGATTTGCGGCCCTGGCCGAAACCGAGAAACTCGTCCTGGGTCTGCTGCATAATCAGCAGCATCATCTTGATAAAGGTGTCTCGCTCAATGGTGCCGTTCGGGTCATCGAGCAACTGTCGGGGGATATCGCACTGATCAAGCAGATCAGGAATGCTGGCACCGGATCGGGCCGCCCCCTGGAGCAACTTCACTACGCGATTGATATTGATTGTTCTGCGCTGGTACATCGACCGCCACCCTCACACCATTGGCAATGCCAAAAAGCGGTTCAACCGCTTCTTCAGTATCCTGAAATCGTTACCCGTTCAGCATTCTTGTCCGCCGGGCTTGTATCTCGAATCCTCTGACCGGAATCCGGACCGCCAATAATAAAGAAACTGGCCATAATTGACATAGTGTTTACCCGATCCGGTCGCGCCATTGTACGTTGAAATAACAAAAACTACCTTGACGTGTCTTTCACCCTTGTTATCAGCGCGCCGTTACGTTACAAAATCATTCATGAATGTTCTCGTTGTCGAAGACAATAAAGCTGTCAGTCTGATCATCTGCCGTATCATCGAAGAGCTGGGCCATGAATATGTGCTGGCAGCCGACGGTGAGGCGGCGCTACGCCTCTACCGGCAACGAAACGTGGATCTACTGATACTGGATGTGGAACTCCCGACACTGAACGGCTTCAGTGTGGCCCGGGAAATCCGCAACCAGAACGGCCTGACCCCCATTCTATTCATCTCCGGCAACGATAGTGAGGCCTACCGGCAACAGTGCCTGGACGCCGGAGGTGAGACCCTGATGCCCAAGCCCCTGCGCCCCAGTGAATTGCGACGCTGGCTGGAAGTGGCCTTCAGCCAGTTAGCCGCCGACGCCCTTACCCCTTCCAGCGCTCCAGCCTGATTGCAGCTCTCAAAGCGTCGCATCATCCGCCACTGCCAGACTTCGCAACCAGTGGCGCCCACTCTCATCCACTTCCCGAGCCAGATTCAGCACGCTGATCCCACGTACGCGGGCATCTGCCACCAGCGAATAGGCTTCGCGCTGAAGCTGCTCCATGGCCAGACGATGCTGTGCCGCCAGCTCAGCGCAGGGTGATGCCTGGTAGAGTTGCTCCAGCGCATGCAGAATCTGCTCACTGAAACCCTGCAGGCCGGGATCTCGGCTTTCTGCCAGAAGCGCCAGATCATCTGCCACATCTTTCAGGGCCTTTAAGGCATAAACCGCTTCACGCACCCGGGCGCGAAGACGTCGCAGGCGCTGTTCCTGGCCCTCGGTCATCGGCTGTTGGGCCAGCCGGTTGGCATAGTCAGCCAGCTGCATTTCCAGGTCCGTGACCTGACCGTATTCTTCAAAGAAGCGGGACAAGGTGCGCCCTTGCAGGGGGTGACGGCAATAATTCCTGACCCGCTCAATGAGGCTGTCCGTCTCACGGCCCAGCACCAACAGCGCCGGCTCCACCGATTGCGGGCTGATATCAGCGAACAGATCATGGCGCCCCCGCTTGCCAATATGCTTTTCAATGCATCGTTCCATGGCACCAAGTAACGGCGCAAACACCACAATCCCGATCAGGTTGAAGCCGGTATGGAAGGCCACCAGGCCATATAACGAATCAGTGATACCCAACCAACCAGAGATCTGAGGCCATACGGGCATCACCAGCAGAAAGGCCATTAGCGCTGTTCCCACGTTATAAAACACATGGAAAGCCGCCACCTGCTTCTTCTGAACTGATCCTTTGATGGCCCCGAGCAGCAAGGTACTGGTGGTACCCAGGTCCGCACCGATCACCAGCGCCAAGGCTTCCGGCAAGGCAATCAGACCACCATTGAGCGCCGATAAGGTAATCAGCATGGCCGCTGACGACGACTGGATAATGGCAGTCAGCAGCACCCCCGCCAGCAGATACAGCACCGGAGGATAGCCCTGGAGCCAACTCACATCGAAGCGCTGCCCGACGCCTTCCACTGCCACCTTCATTGTATCCAGACCAAAGATCAGCAAACCGAAAGCCAGCAGAAACAGGCCGGCAGAACGCCACACACCTTTCGGCAGGAGCACGAAGCAGAGGGCACCTGCCCCGGCCAGCGGCAAACTGACCCCGGAAAGCGAGAGCTTGAAGCCCAGCAGCGTCACCAACCAGCCGGTTGCCGTGGTGCCCAGGTTGGCACCCAGCATTACCGCTATGGCATGCCGCAGAGGGAGTATTCCCACCGACACAAAAGCCAGCACCAATAGCCCCACCAGGGAACTGCTCTGCATGACGGCGGTAATCAGGGCCCCGGCCACCACACCTTTCAGGGTGGTATTGGTAGAGCGTTGCAGCCAATGGGAGGCCTTTTCGCTGAACAGGGTCTGCACCGCCTGCTCAACCAGTTGCATGGCGAACAGGAACAGGCCCAGCCCGGCAATCATTGTCAGCACACTGTTCATCGCTACGGCTCAATCATTCTTTTTGGTCAATACTTGCCGATAGTGCTCAATACACTGCGGGTCTTCCTGGGGATATTCTGGCGCCAGTTCCTTCAACGTGGTCAGCAGTAATCTTGCCACCTCCAATCTGGCATGTGGCTTGTTATCGTTAGGAATCAGGTGCCAGGGAGCATGAAGGGTATGGGTTGCCGCCAGGGTTTCATTGACCAGTGTGAGATAGGACTCCCTTGCTAACCAGCTTTCCACATCTGCTGCATCGAACTTCCAGCGCTTGCGGGGCTTGGCCAACCGTTTCAGCAGCCGGCGCCGCTGTTCTTCCTGTGAGGTATTTAACCAGATCTTGATGATCCGGGTCCCTTCCCGGTGCAGGTGTTGCTCAAAGGCGTTGATGGCCTCGTATTTCAGCGGCCAGTCATCACTGCTGTGCTCGGTGACCGGCCACAGCCGTTCGGCCAGCACGGATTCGTAATGGCTGCGATTGAAGGCCACCACGTCCCCCCTGGCCGGCAAGTGACGCCATACCCGCCAGAGAAAATCATGATCCACCTCCTCACCCAACGGCCGACCGAATGCGTGCACTCGGAACGCGGCCGGGTCCATGGCCTGGGCCAAAGTACGAATCAAGCTGTCCTTGCCGGCGGCATCCAGGCCCTGCACCACCAGGAGCACAGCATGGCGTCGATTGGCAAACAGTCGCCGTTGATATTCATGCAGACTGTCCAGGATCGCATCCAGATCCTGTTGCGGCGGCTCCGGGAAATCCGTGGGTAAACTTTGCACATTGAGGGTGGGCCCTGAGGGCCAACCAAAACGGTCCAGTTCCATGCGTACTCCCTTGGGTATACCGTATTGAGCATAAAGGGCAGCGTGATCGACAAACAGGAGAATTTCATGGAACCACGCATCAGCATGATCACCCTTGGCGTCAAGGACCTTGCGACGGCGGTCCGCTTTTATGAGCAGGGCCTCGGCCTGCCACGCCGTCCAATGCCCGACGATGGGCCGGTGGCGTTCTTTGAATTGAACGGCACCTGGCTCGGCTTGTTCGGTCATGATGACCTGGCCGATGATGCCGGCGTTGCGCCATCCGGTCAGGGCTTTCGTGGCGTGGCGATGGCCCACAACGTGGAAAGCCCACAGCAGGTCGACCAGTTGCTGGCACAGGCCCAGGAAGCCGGCGCACAACTGATCAAACCCGGCCAGTCCACTGACTGGGGCGGTTACGCCGGGTACTTTGCCGACCCGGATGGTCATCTATGGGAAGTGGCCTGCAACCCGCATTTCTGGGTAGGACCACGCTGACAGAAAAGCAGACATAAAAAAGCCCGGCACATGGCCGGGCTTTTTTATCAGACGACACCCACCTTACTTGTAGATTTCGCCCTTTTCCGCTTTCTCCACCAGGGAGGCCGGCGGGTTGAAGCGATCACCGTACAGCTTGGCCAGCTCCTGGGCACGGGCCACGAATCCACGCAGGCCGCCCTCATACTGGTTGATGTACTGGATCACACCGCCGGTCCAGGCCGGGAAGCCGATACCGAAGATCGAGCCGATATTGGCATCCGCCACGGATTCCATCACGCCTTCGTCAAAGCATTTCACCGCTTCGATGGCTTCCACGAACATCATCCGTTCCTTGATATCTTCGAACGGAATCTCCTTGTCACCACCAAAAGCGTCTTTCAGACCGGGCCACAGGTGCTTTTTGCCGTTTTCCGGGTATTCGTAGAAGCCTTTGCCCTGAACTTTACCGGGGCGATCCAGCTCTTCGACCATTTTCTTCATGACCACTTCTGCAGGATGCTCCGGCGGCAGCTCTGTGCCTTCGCGCTTGGCATCATCACGGGCTGCCTTGCCGATCTTCAGGGCAGTTTCCATGTTGATCTCATCGATCAGGTTCAAGGTGCCTACCGGATAACCCGCCTGCATGGCCGCCTGCTCAATGGACTGGGCGTTAATGCCCTCACCCAGCATGGCAATACCTTCGTTGGCAAAGGTGCCGATCACGCGGGTGGTGAAGAAGCCACGGGCATCGTTGACCACGATGGGGGTCTTCTTGATCTGCTGGCAGTAATCGTAGGTTTTCGCCAGCGCTTCCGGGCTGGTGTCCTTGCCGGAAATGATTTCCACCAGCGGCATCTTGTCCACCGGGCTGAAGAAGTGGATACCGATAAAGTTGTCCTGCTTCTTCACACCCTTGGCCAGGCCGGTAATCGGCAGCGATGAGGTGTTGGAACCGAGCACGGCATCCGGCTTCACCACATCCTCGATTTCCTGGAAGACCTTGTGCTTCAGTTCGGTGCTCTCGAACACCGCCTCAATCACGAAGTCCACCCCTTCCAGATCCTTGGCATCCGCCGTGGCGTGGATCAGGGACAGGATCTGTTCTTTTTTCTCCTCGGTCATCTTGCCCCGGGAAATTTCCTTGTCGAGCAGTTTACGGGAGTAGTCCTTGCCCTTCTCCGCGTTTTCCTGGGAGATATCTTTCAGCACCACCTGGGCACCACTGCGAGCGGTCACGTAGGCAATACCTGCACCCATCATGCCCGCACCGAGAATACCGACTTTTTCGGCGCGGAATTTCGGCACATCCTTGGGACGGCTGGCACCGGCATTGATCGCCTGCAGATTGAAGAAGAAGGCGGTGATCATGTTCTTGGCCACCTGGCTGGTGACCAGGGACACGAAGTAGCGGCCTTCAATGGTGGAGGCATTATCGAAATCCACCTGGGCCCCTTCCACGGCCGCCGACATGATCGCCAGCGGGGCCGGGTAGTTGGCACCCTTGATCTGCTTTTTCAGGTTGGCCGGGAAGGCGGGCAGGTTCATGGCGAACTTGGGATTCTTGGGGTCCCCGCCGGGAATCTTGTAACCCTTCTGGTCCCAGGGCTGCTGGGCTTTCGGGTTGGCCTTGATCCATTCGCGGGCCTTGGCCAGCATCTCATCACGGTCGGCGGCCAATTCGTCGATCAGCCCCACTTTCTGGGCCTTGTCGGCTTTCATGCGCTGGCCCTGCATCAATACCTTCATCAGGCCATCCTGGATGCCCAGCATGCGCACTACGCGGGTGACACCGCCGCCGCCGGGCAGCAAACCCAGGGTCACTTCAGGGAGACCGAACTGGGCCGATTTGTCGTTGATGGCAACACGGTGATGACAGGCCAAAGCGATTTCCAGACCGCCGCCCAGAGCCGTACCGTTCAGGGCTGCCACAACCGGCTTGCCCAGGGTTTCCAGCACACGCAGCTGGCGCTTGATCTCGGTCACGTTATCCAGGAATACCTGGCCGTCTTCCTTTTTCGCCTTGAGCAGGTCACGCAGATCACCGCCGGCAAAGAAGGTCTTCTTGGCAGAGGTGATGATGACGCCGGCAATGTTGTCTTTCTCTTTTTCCAGACGCTCTACGGTGGCGGCCATGGACTTGCCGTACAGCTCGTTCATGGTGTTCGCGGACTGATTGGGATCATCCAGAATCAGGGTAACGATGTTGTCCGCGTCCTGTTCCCAACGGATAGCAGTTTGTTCACTCATTTCATTTCTCCGAATTCGTTCGACGCGGTTTACAGACGCTCAATGATGGTGGCGATACCCATGCCACCGCCCACACACAGGGTGCACAGCGCGTACTTCTTGTCGCGACGTTCGAGTTCATCCAGCGCGGTGCCCAGAATCATGGCGCCGGTGGCACCCAGGGGGTGGCCCATGGCAATTGCACCACCATTCACGTTGGTCACATCCGGGGTGATATCCATGTCCTTCATGAAACGCATGGCCACAGCGGCGAACGCTTCGTTGATTTCCCACAGATCGATGTCGCTGGCCTTGAGGCCGGCTTTTGCCAGCGCCTTCCTGGCAGCCGGGCCCGGACCGGTCAGCATGATGGTGGGATCCGCCCCGCTGATGGCGGTGCAGACAATGCGACCACGGGCCTTCATGCCGTAATCCTTGCCGACCTGCTCGTTACCCAGTACGACCAGTGCCGCGCCATCCACGATGCCGGAAGAGTTACCGGCGTGGTGAACGTGATCAATCTTTTCCAGCCAGTGGTATTTCTGCAGCGCTACCGCATCGAAACCACCCATTTCGCCCATCATGGCAAAAGAGGGATTCAGGCCCGCCAGGCCATCGGCGGTGGTGCCGGCACGGACATGCTCGTCACGATCCAGAACGGTCAGGCCGTTGAGATCTTTCACCGGTACCACGGAATTGCCGAAGTAGCCTTTTTCCCAGGCAGTGGCAGCGCGCGCCTGGGATTCGGCAGCAAACTCATCCACATCACGGCGGGAAAAACCTTCGATGGTAGCGATCAGATCTGCACCGATGCCCTGGGGCACGAAACCGGTCTTGTAGTTGGTCACCGGGTCCATGGCCCAGGCGCCACCGTCGGAGCCCATGGGAATACGGCTCATGGCTTCGACACCACCCGCCAGAATCAGGTCATCCCACCCGGAGGCCACTTTCTGGGCACCGGTATTCACCGCTTCCAGGCCGGAAGCACAAAAGCGGTTCAGTTGGTAACCCGCCACGGTATCCGGCAGGCCCGCAGCCAGCGCCGCAGTCTTGGCGATACAGGCGCCCTGATCGCCCACCGGGGTAACCACGCCCAACAACAGGTCATCAATACGGTTGGTGTCCATATTGGGAAAACGGGCTTTCACTTCATCGATCAGGCCGACCACCAGGTCCAGCGGCTTCACCGTATGCAGTGAGCCATCTTTTTTGCCCCGACCACGGGGAGTACGGATGGCATCGTAAATATAGGCTTCGGTCATGGAACCTTCCTCTTGCCTCAGGCAGATGTCAGCTCAGCTGACGGGTTGTGAAGGGCAGCACCTGTCTGTGCATGTGTTGGATCATGCGTAACAAAGTGACAGGTGCCGGCCAAATGTAGACCCGAGAGATTGCCCTACCCGCGCCCGTCACTCAATGACAGGAGTTAACAGCCGGGGTGAGCGGAACGGGCAGTGGTTAACCGCTTGATATGCAAGGTGTCTTAAGGGCCAATGCGGGGCGCCCCAGAGATGCTAAGGTCCGGACATTCGTTTCAGGAGAATTCGCTATGTCCCATAACACCGAGGTGCTGCGCTCCCTGGCCGCTTCCGCCCTGCAACAGGGCCGCGGCATTGCCAGCAAAGGCCACCGCAAGACGCCCCAGGAACCCCTTGAACTGTATGACATGGAAGGGTGTCCGTTTTGTCGCCTGGTCCGCGAAGCTCTGACGGATCTGGACCTGGATGTGCTGATTTTCCCCTGCCCCAAGGGCGGTGAGCGTTACCGCCCGCTGGTGGAACGCCTGGGTGGACGCCAGCAATTTCCCTATCTGATGGATCCGAACACAGGGGCAGCCCTTTACGAATCGGCCGATATCATCGACTACCTGTACAGAGAATACGGCGGCCGTCCTGCTCCCCGTCGCTGGCTGGTACGCAGTCTGCGCACGGCCGCGGCCGTGTCCGCGTCACTGCCCCGGGCCTCCCGAGGTCTGCATGTCCTGGACAGCCAGGCGCCCGAACAGGCGCTGGAACTCTACTCTTTTGAGGCCAGCCCTTTCGCCCGTCTGGTTCGTGAACGGCTCACCGAGCTTCAGCTTCCCTACCTGCTGCGCCAGTGCGGCCGGGACCAGTGGCAGGATTGGGTGCTCCCGCCTGTGCGCCGGCGTCTTCTCGATGAATACACGCCCCGTCAGCGCAACCGGGTCGCCCTGATGGAACGGGCCGGCCGCATCGCCGTTCCCTACCTGGTAGATCCCAATACTGGCGCTGAACTATTCGAATCCGCGGACATTCTGGATTACCTGGATCAGACTTACGGTCGCTAATGGCAGCCCGGCGCATCAACAAATGGTGCGTCGGGCCCTTCTCCCTTTCCCGGATTAGTGCTATATAAAGCACTGGATACCCCTTTAATTTTGTAAAGAGAGTAGCACCATGGGTCGTCGACATTTTGATGACTATGAACCGGACGATTGGAACGAAGAACATGAGCGCGCCGAGCGTGAACGTCGCAAACGCGATGCCAAGCGACATCGGCACGATTCAGAGGAAAAAAGTGAGCCGCGCGAGCGTCGCGATTCACGACCTTACTGAAACGCGTTTGTTCCCGGGAGGCATTCGCCTCAAGGTCTGAAAACCGGGCTTCACGGATGAAGCCCCTCTCCCCTTTTGGCTAATTGTCGCCGTAACGGCTGGCAAGAGTGGTCAATGCTGCAGCTGTATTCTCATCCGCCAGAAGCTTGAACCCACCCCGCCAATGTCCATTGGGCAAATAATCATGCCAACGGGGCTCCGCCATCACTGTCAGTTCACGGTGACCCGATAAAGGTAACGGTAGTTGCAGTAGCAGTGACTGGCTGCCCTGAGGAGGTGTACCGCGACCGGTAAGGCACAGGCCCTCGTCAGTCAGATTGAGAATATGCCCCACCGGTTTTCGATCAATGGAAGCCCGGACATTCAGTCTCAGTCGAGGCCTGCGGAAACGTCGTCGCTCCATAACTACCTCTCGGTAAGGGTCTCACTGCCAGTTTCTGCCCGCTTTGTGTACCATGCAAGCATGAACTAACGGGTTTTGTGGAGCAGTTCCATGGCCACCAATGACGATGATCTGTTCCGCCAGGAAATGGCGGATGTGACCCCGATAAAACCGGATAATCGCGCAAACCTGCCCCGGACCAAACGGCCAGACAGCCTGCGCGAACAGCTGCGCCGCGCCGCCGCCATGGACGACCGCAAGGACCGTAATCCCCTCACCGTACCGGAACAGGTCCCGCAGATTGGTCCCACGGACATAGTCGGGGTCAAAAAAAACGGTGTTCAGGAAGGGGTATACCGCAAACTGCGACTGGGCAAATACGATGCCCAGGGCCTGCTGGATCTGCACCGGGTTCGCTTGATGGATGCCCGTGACCAGGTACAGGCGTTTCTGATGAAAGCCCACGAACAGGGCCTGCGTTCCGTCCTGATCAACCATGGCAAGGGCGTGCACAGTGAACGCCCGGGCTTCCTGAAAAGCTACGTCATGCACTGGCTTGAGGAAAGCCATCTAGTTCTGGCCTACCATTCCGCCCCCCAGAACCAGGGCGGCAGCGGCGCCACCTATGTGCTGATACGGAAAAGCAGTCAGTCACGGCAGCG
>NZ_JABURH010000096.1:0-1760 GCF_014762765.1 Alcanivorax sp. | reverse complement strand
GCCTGCCCCACGTGCACGATTTCCATGGCCTGATAGCCGAAGCAATGGATACCCAGCACTGCCAGGGTCTCCCGGTGAAACAGTATCTTCAGCATCCCTACCCGCTCACCGGTAATCTGCGCCCTGGCCAGATTGCGAAAGAAGGCCTGACCCACTTCATAGGGCACTTTTGCTTCTGTGAGCTCCTGTTCGTTGCGCCCTACGCTGCTGATGCCAGGGATGGTATAGATCCCGGTGGGTACATCCGTCACCTGGCGCACTTCATCACCGGCAATGGCTGCCGCACAGAAGCGCCCCTGATCATAGGAGGCGCTGGCCAGAGAGGGCCAACCCACCACATCCCCAACCGCATAAATCCCGTCCACACTGGTCTGGTAGCGCTCGTTGACCTGCAATTGCCCACGATTGTTGGGCTCAAGCCCGACAGCATCCAGCCCCATGTCCTGCGTGTTACCGGAACGACCGTTACACCAAAGCAAGGCATCGGCACGCAGCTTCTTGCCGGACTGCAATTCCAGCGTGACGCCATCAGCATCGGCGATCACCCGCTTGTATTCTTCATCCTGACGAATGGTGCAGCCTTGCTCACGCAAGTGATAACTCAACGCGTCGGAAATTTCTGTATCCAGAAAATCCAGCAAATGCTGCCGGGAATTGACCAGGTCAACCCGGATCCCCAAGCCGGTAAAGATGCAGGCGTATTCCGACCCGATCACCCCTGCCCCATAGATGATGATATGGCGCGGGGTATGATCCATGGTGAGAATGGTATCGGAGTCATAGATTCGAGGATGTTCAAAGTCCACATCCTCCGGATGATAGGGCCTTGAACCGGTGGCAATCACCACGTTTCGGGTTTTCAGCAAATGCAGCCTCCCTTCCCGGTCCGCCACCTTCACCTCATTGTTGCTCAGCAGCTCTCCCCGGCCACCGAATACCGTCACCCGGTTGCGGATATAGAAGTCCGTGCGCACCTGGACCTGGGAATCAATCACCTCGCGGGTCCGGGCAATCAGGTCCTGCCAGCGCACTTCCCGGGGGTTGATGATGCCGCGCAGCAGCGGATTGCGTTGGGTGCGGATCACTTGGCGCACCAAGTGGCGAAGCGCCTTGGAAGGAATGGTTCCCCAGTGAGTACAGTTGCCTCCAAGGGATTTCTGGTCTTCCACAATGGCTACCCGCAGGCCTTTCTTGGTCGCCTGCATGGCCGCCGCTTCACCCGCCGGCCCACTACCAATCACCACCAGATCCCAACCCGCACTGATATCCATTCACTTCTCCTTTCCACGACAGCACTATTATAGGCATGTCCCCCAGCTGGTACGAGTAAGACCAAAGCAGAGGCCCCTAGCCATATTGGCCGAGACTGGCATGATGGAGAGGATGAAAAAAACGATTCAATCCGATAACAGGAGTCTGACATGGAAGAGCGCAGCGAAAAGAAAACCTCAACGCTGGCCCGTGGCGGCAAGACAACCGGGCGCTGGCTGTTGAGCCACCCTATCGGGGCCTTGCAGATTCTGGCCGTGATACTGGTGGCAATAATCGTGCTTCAGAATCTGGAACCCACCAGCATCGACATCCTGTTCTGGACACTGGTGGACATCCCCAAACTACTACTATTGCTGGCCAGTATGCTGGCCGGTGGGCTGATCTGGGAACTGTTGCGGCGCAGCCTGCTACGCCGCCGCAAGACGCCGACGGCGCCAGAACAGTAATGACAAACCGGAGAACAGGCCAAAGCCCCAGCTGCCCGCGCT
>NZ_JABURH010000023.1 GCF_014762765.1 Alcanivorax sp. | reverse complement strand
AGCATTTCGGTATTGGGCACCGATTCGCTGATGATGGCATCGTGGGGGAAGTAGAAGTCGCTGGGGGAAAACACCGAGGACTGGGCGTACTGGATGTCCACGGCGTCCACCCGTGGCAGGTTGCCCACGGAACCGGCGATGGCCACGTAGCATTCGTTTTCGATGGCGCGGGCCTGGGCGCAGTGGCGTACGCGCAGGTAGCCGTTTTTGGTGTCGGTCCAGAACGGGACGAAAAGGATGTCCATCTTTTCGTCCGCCAGGATACGACCCAGCTCGGGGAATTCCACGTCGTAGCAGATCAGGATACCCACCCGGCCCGCGTCGGTATCGAATACCTGCAGTTTGTCACCGCCCTGGATGACCCAGTCGCGCCGTTCGTGGGGGGTGATGTGGATCTTGTACTGGGCTTCCACGGAGCCGTCGCGGCGCATCAGGTAGGCCACGTTGTAGACTTTTTCATTTTCGATGACGGGCATGGAACCGCCAACGATGTTGATGTTGTAGCTCACCGCCATGTCGGCCAGGGCGTCGCGCACTTCGTCGGTGAAGCTGGCCAGGAAGCGCACCGCTTCCACGGAGTTCAGTTCCGGGCGCAGGCCCATGAGGGGGGCGCTGAAGAATTCCGGCAGCACGGCGAAGTCGGCCCGATAATCGGACAACGCATCGATGAAGAATTCCACCTGGTTGAGCAGGTCCTGCACGTCGCGGGCGGCGCGCATGCGGCGCTGGACAACCCCTACGCGCACCACGGTGCGGCGCGGCCATTCGGCGTCGTCGTCTTCCGGTTCGTAGAGGATGTTGTCCCATTCCAGCAGGGTGGCGTAGCCGTGGGAGTCTTCGTCTTCCGGCAGGTAGGCCTTCATCAGACGTTTCACGTCAAAGCCGTTGGAGAGCTGGAAGGACAGGATGGGATCGTAGATGGCGCGGGCTTCCACCTGCTCGATGTATTCGGTGACCGGCATCTGGTCCGCATAGTTGGTGTAGCCGGGTAGCCGGCCACCGGCCAGGATGGCCCGCAGGTTTTCCTCGCGGCACAGCTCCTTGCGGGCCTCATAAAGACGACGGCCCAGGCGATAGCCCCGGTATTCCTTGTCCACGAACACGTCCAGGCCGTAGAGCGCATCGCCCTTCCTGTTGTGGGAGCGCACCTTGTCGTCGGTGATCAGGTCTTCATAGCGGTGCGGATTGGAGAAGCGGTCGTACTTGACCTTGATGGTCAGCGCGGTGGCCACCAGCTCGCCGTTGTCCTCGATCACCAGTTGCCCTTCCGGGAAGATACGGATCAGGGTCTTGATGGTCTCTTCCGGCCAGGCCCCACCGATGTCGTGGTACACCTGGTCCATGAGCAGCGCCAGCGCGGGGTAATCCTCTTCGGTGAGAGTGCGCAGACGCAGGCGAGTGGTTTCTTCTGCCATAACAGAACAGCTCCTTCAGTCACCGACAGCGGGCTTACCGATGCCGGAAAAATTATGCATTGAGTGGCGGAAAGGGAATCAGCCAGCTCATGTCCCGATTCTGCAACGCATGCATGCCGCTGGGATAGAGCGCCACGCCATCCGGGCGAATAAAAATCACACCGCCACCGTTGAGACCGACGTAGCCGGACTGATGCTCACGGACAAAACCACAGTCATCTTGCCAATCCGGTTGCAGCGAGGGTGGAATGGTTTCATAGCCGATGACACCATTGGCCAGGGGGTCGTCGATGGCCACGCGGTCCCGGTACAGGCCCACGGCATCCTCCCCCACCAGCAATACCATGCCCTGGTGAAAATGCAGCAGTGTGACATTGCCGCGCCGGGGCAACGGGAGGTTTTCCTGTAGGTCGATAATGGTATCCATGAAACAAATGATCCTGACTAATCGGACGGATAAATGGCTGAAAACATTGTAATACTTACCGGCGCGGGAATCTCGGCGGAATCCGGTATCAAGACCTTCCGCGCCGCCGACGGGCTGTGGGAAAACCATCGGGTGGAAGATGTGGCCACCCCGGAAGCGTTTCTGCGCGATGCCACCCTGGTGCAGAATTTCTACAACAAGCGCCGTGAACAGCTGCTCAGCGCGGCGATCAAGCCCAATGCGGCCCACCAGGCCCTGGCAAAGCTGGAACAGGCCTTTCCCGCCGGCCAGGTACTGCTGGTCACCCAGAACATCGACAACCTGCACGAACGGGCCGGCAGTCGCAACCTGATCCACATGCACGGCGAACTGCTCAAGGGCCGCTGCCAGTCCTCCGGTGGCCTGGTGGAGGTCACCGGCGAGCTGACGCCGACCCTGCCCTGCCCGCTTTGCGGCGCCAAGGGGTGCCTGCGCCCCCATGTGGTGTGGTTCGGGGAAATGCCCCTGGAGATGGAGCGTATCTACCAGGCCCTGGCCCGTTGCGACCGCTTTATCAGCATCGGCACCAGCGGCAATGTGTACCCGGCAGCGGGTTTTGTGGAAGAAGCCAACCGCCACGGCGCCCATACCGTGGAGCTGAATCTGGAGCCCTCCCAGCGGCTGACTGCTTTTGCCGAGCACAAGCATGGGCTGGCCACGGAGCTGGTGCCAGCGTATGTGGAAGAACTGATCGGGCAATGACAGGGGCAAGTTTCAAGTTGCAAGTTACAAGGCGCGAAATAGGTCGCGGTTAACCGGATAGCTCGTGCCCGCGCTGCAACGTATCAGCGCGAGGCACCTGTTCTGACAGCCTGCCACCACGCCTGACCCGCGCCTTGAAACTTGAAACTTGCCACCCGCCCCGATT
>NZ_JABURH010000054.1 GCF_014762765.1 Alcanivorax sp. | reverse complement strand
TGGCAGCCTGCATTACCGTTATCCCTCCAAGGAAAGCATCCTGGTAGACCTGATGCGTCTTGCGCTTGAGCAAGCCTCCACAGCTTTGTCTGAGGCTATTCGGGGGGAGAGTGAACCACTAGAGCAGTTGCGTCAGGGCATTAATGCTCACCTTGAGTTACTGGTCGGCGGTTCGGATATGGTCTATGTGCTCCTTTTTGAATGGCGCTCCTTGCAGGGCCAGTCACGCAAGGAAATGATTGATCTACGAGACAGATACGAACTTCTTTGGTCTGCTATGATCCAATCCTTGTCCTCTCAAAACCTGATTCGTGCGGATGTAGATCGTGATCTTTTGCGCCTTATCGGCTTGGGAGCGTTAAATTGGGTCGCAACATGGTTTAACGAGGGCGGGCGGTATACCGTAAAAGATATCGGTGACTTTGTGTGGGTGGTAATTAAAGACGGTGTGCTCAAGCGCTAGACGATCTATTGAATGAGAAGTCATGACCAGCGCTGATTGCTGACTGTCAGCACGGCTTATGTGCCCGTCCTTTGTCTGTACTGATCAGGAGTCTGACCAAACCAGCGTTTAAACGCCCGTCTGAAGCTGGCAGTGTCATGATAATTCAACAGTGTAGCGGTTGCTTCGACCGAGAGCTGACTCTCGCATAAATAGCTTGCTGCTTGCCTGGATAGCACTTCATCGCGAATCTTTCTGAAGCTGCTGTTTTCTTTCTTGAGCTTCCGTGCAAGGGTGCGTTTGCTCATGAAGAGGGAGGCGGCGGCTTCATCTTCACTCAGTGTCCCGGGTGGTCGGGAAAGCATCATTTTCTGTAGCCGAGTCCGATAGTCCGGTTCAGGGTTCTGAAGGCGCGCAAGCATGGATTCGCACTGCTGAAAGGCCAGATGATAGCTTTCATGATTGGCTGATGCGTTCGGCTTTCGACATAACTCCATTGCTAATTTTAGTTTGAAGTGATTGCAGTCGAAGTAAACTTTGCCTGGTAAATACTCCCGGTACATGTCCTGGTAGACGGGGGCTGGATGGGGGAAATGAACCTCTGATTCATACAATGGGCGACCTACGATGAACTCGCCAATTTCAAAAAAAGCCTTGATCACAGTATCTGCCAAGCAGCGCTCCACGTCGTTGTCCATCGCTACCTGAAAGCTCACAACACATTCCAGATAATCCTCAGTGTTTTGCAGGTTCACCTGAATAAAGCTTGCTCGCGTAGGCAGGAAAGTGTGAACGGCTTGCAGCGCGGTATAAAGGTCGGGGCTGCTGTTAGCAACAAAGCCCATCACCCCATGGGTTGCCGGGGTGAGGCGCCTGCCCAACCGCAAGCCGAACTCTGGTTTACCGGATAGATCCAAAGCATTACGCAAGATCTGCATCTGTTGGGTTGCGGTGAGTCGACTCTCATCTTTGAGTAATTGCGTAACATCCACATCTGTTTTGCGCAGGAGTCGGGGCAGCTCTCGTGCACTCAGACCAAGTTCACGGGCGATAAGGCGTGAGTAGTTCGATGGGATATCAGCATCCACGCTTTGCAAGCTATCACTCTGCGTAGTTATTGCCATTAGCCTCTCCTCGGAAAGTCATTACTGTCTTTAAATGTCCCCGTCCTGTCAAGAAATGTCCTCGCTGGCATGCCGCTATATAGCCAATCTTCAGGTTAGACATAAATACTAGGAGACGCGCTGTGGGAAAAATTATCTTTATTGAACATGACGATACCGAGCATGTGACGGAATTCAGGGCGGGTTCTACGCTTATGCAAGTTGCGGTTGATAACGCCGTGCCAGGTATCGATGGTGATTGTGGCGGCGAGTGCGCCTGTGGTACCTGCCACATGATTGTTGCCGATGAGTGGTTCGGCAATACCGGAACGGTTGGTGACGCGGAAGAACAGATGCTGTCCATGACCCCGGAGCGGGCGAGAACCTCGCGTCTGGGCTGCCAGGTAGAAATTACTGAGGCGATGGACGGTATGACCGTGCATTTGCCTGAATTCCAGATGTAAGCAGGGAGAAAGCTATGTCAACAAAAACAAGCTCAAGCAACAGTTTGCAGACCAAGGTTTTCAACGTTTCGTCGAAAGTGGTGCCAATGCATTTTCAGATTAAAACCATGAAAATGTTGATGAAGGCAAAGAGAAAGGCCGTGGGTTCTCGCTCCACACAAATGGAGTTTGTCGAAACTCCCCTGCCTGATGTTAGCACCTTGGCACTGGAAGATATCGACACCAGCAACCCTTTTCTGTATCGACAAGATCAGTGGCGCGCCTATTTTAAGCGGTTACGAGATGAAGCTCCGGTACATTACCAGAAGAACAGTCCATTCGGGCCTTTCTGGTCAATAACGCGCTATGAAGATATTTTGTTCGTCGACAAGAGCCATGAACTGTTTTCCTCTGAGCCGCAAATTATTCTGGGTGATCCACCGGACGGACTATCGGTGGAAATGTTTATCGCCATGGATCCGCCCAAACATGATGTACAGCGCCGAGCGGTGCAGGGCGTCGTTGCTCCGAAAAACCTTAAAGAAATGGAAGGGCTGATTCGTTCTCGTGCGGCGGAAGTGCTAGACAGCTTGCCTCTGGATAAACCTTTCGATTGGGTGCCGGCGGTGTCCAAAGAACTGACTGGCCGTATGCTCGCTACGTTGCTGGATTTCCCTTATGAGGATCGTCACAAACTCGTTGAATGGTCTGATCGTTTGTCTGGCGCGGCATCCGCCACGGGTGGAGAATTTACCGACGAAGATGTCATGTTTGATGACGCGGCAGATATGGCGAGGGCGTTCTCCAGGCTGTGGCGAGACAAGGAGGCGCGACGTGCTTCCGGCGAAGAACCCGGTTTCGATTTGATCAGTATGCTGCAGAGCAACGAAGATACAAAAGACCTGATCAATCGGCCGATGGAGTTTATCGGGAATCTGGCGCTGCTTATTGTTGGTGGAAATGATACCACTCGCAACTCGATGAGTGGTGGCGTGCTGGCTTTGAATCAGTTTCCCGAGGAATTTAGAAAACTGAAGGCAAAACCGGAGTTGATTCCGAATATGGTTTCGGAAATCATCCGTTGGCAAACCCCGTTGGCGAATATGCGCAGGGTTGCTACCCAAGATGTTGAGCTTCGTGGTCAGACCATCAAGAAAGGGGATCGGGTGTTAATGTGGTATGCCTCGGGCAACCGGGACGAACGCAAGTTCGACAACCCTGATCAACTCATTATTGATCGCAAGGACGCGCGAAACCATATCTCTTTTGGTTACGGCATTCACCGTTGCATGGGTAACCGCTTGGCCGAGCTGCAACTTCGCATTCTGTGGGAAGAGTTACTGAAACGCTTCGAGAATATTGAAGTTGTTGGCGAGCCCGAGCGTGTGCAGTCTAACTTCGTGCGGGGCTATTCCAAATTGATGGTCAAGCTGACGGCAAAAAGTTAATGAAATGTCTGAGCGGGGTGTCGCCTGAAGCATTCGATTATGTGGTGGTCGGCGCGGGCTCTGCTGGGTGTGCGGTTGCAAGCCGTTTGTCCGAGAGCGGCCGCTATTCGGTGCTGCTGCTTGAAGCCGGACCTGAGAGCCGCGGTAACCCTTTTGTGAACATGCCGTTGGGTTTCCTGCAGCTGATGTTCAGCCGCCGATTCAATTGGCAGTTCAATACCGAACCGCAGCCCCATATGCATGACCGTGTCTTGTTCCAGCCGCGGGGCAGAATGCTTGGTGGTTCTAGTGGCATGAACGCGCAGGTCTACATCCGCGGGCATGCCTGGGACTACGACGAATGGGCGCGGCAGGGCTGTGATGGATGGTCATACACTGATGTTCTGCCTTACTTTCGTAGATCCGAACATTTCGAGCCGAAGCTGAACCCGGCCGAGGTTGAATTTCATGGCCTCGGAGGTCCGCTCAATGTTGCCGAGCGCCGTTACACCAACCCGTTAAGTGCGACCTTCGTTGAGGCAGCGAGGCAGGCAGGGTACCGGCTCAATAGGGACTTCAACGGTAGTGAGCAGGAGGGAGTGGGGTTCTACTACGCTTATCAGAAAGACGGCATGCGGTGCAGTAATGCGCGCGCCTATCTCGAACCCGCCGAGGAGCGTTCCAACCTGACGGTTCGCAGCGGCGCGCATGTTACCCGTGTGCTGCTTGATGGCACCCGTGCCACCGGTGTCGAGTACCGAAGCGCTAAGGGGCTGGTGCAGGTCAGTGCCGGGCGCGAGGTTGTGCTCTGTGGCGGCACGTTCAACTCGCCGCAATTGCTAATGCTATCCGGCATCGGTCCGCGTGAGGAACTGTACCGGCACGGCATTAAATTGCGTCATGTCCTGGAGGGGGTTGGACAGAATCTACAGGACCATATCGACGTGTTCGTGCGCGCCAGAACGCGCAGCCGCCAGAGTATCTCGATGCATCCTAGCTACTGGCTAAAGGGACTGGGGGCACTGCTGCAATACCTGATCGGTCGGCGCGGTGTGCTGTCCAGCAACGGCGCCGAGGCAGGCGGGTTCATCCGCTCCCGGCCGGAGGAGGCGATACCCGACCTGCAACTACACTTTGGCCCTATGCTGTACGCCGATCACGGGAGGGACATGAAGGTCGCAATGAGTGGTTATGGCTACATAGTGATGATCTACGGACTTAGGCCATTGTCGCGTGGGCGGATTGGTTTGCACAGTGCTGATCCGTTCACTGCCCCGTTGATAGATCCCAACTACATGGCCGAATCCGCCGACGTCGAGCAGCTCGTTCGCGGGGTACGTCTGGTGCGTAAGATCTTGGCGCAGCCTGCATTCTGCTTGCACCACGAAGTCGAGATGTCGCCAGGGTCGGAGCTGCAGAATGATGAGGACCTGGCCGCATGGGTGCGGCGTAGCGGCGAGTCCGCCTACCATCCAGTCGGAACCTGTAAGATGGGTGTGGATCCGATGGCGGTGGTCGATTCGCGTCTGCGAGTGCACGGCCTGCGATCCTTGAGGGTAGTTGATGCCTCTATCATGCCGACACTGGTCGGCGGTAACACCAACCAGCCGGCAACCATGATCGGCGAGAAGGGAGCCGCGATGATACTTGAGGATGCTGAGATGCTCAGCAGTTAGGCATCCTGTGCGTGCGCGATCGATATCGCGGCCTCTTGCTCACCTGCGGTGTTGGGATATGAAAATACGCTTCCAAGGCGCACAAAAGAGACAACCTATGGTTAACAAAAAGAAAGATACGACAGTCATCGTTGGTGGTGGACATGCAGCCGGTACGCTCTTGACAGCCTTGCTGCAAAAGAAATATCAGCATGAGGTAGTACTGGTGAGCGATGAGCCTCATCCTCCCTACCAGCGTCCACCTTTGTCCAAAAGTTATCTTGCAGGAGAGGTTGATCAGTCGTCTCTGTACCTGAAGCCGCGTTCGGTGTATGAGAATGCGGGGCAGCAGTTGCGGCTCGGTGTGCGCGTCGAAGGGATCGACCGATACGCGAAAAGCATCAAGTTGTCGGATCAAAGCACATTGAAATACGATCGATTGGTTCTGGCGACGGGGTCACATGTTCGTCGCCTTAAAGCGCCCGGATCAGATTTGAAAGGAATACACTATCTGCATGATATCGCTGACACCGATGCTCTGCGCAATCAATTAGTGCCGGGTAAACGCCTGGTCATCGTGGGCGGCGGTTATATTGGCCTTGAAGTGGCTGCCAGCGCTATCAAGAAAGGTGTTAATGTCACGGTCCTGGAAGCCGCCGAACGCTTGATGCAGCGTGTTACGGGGCCAGAAATGTCCACGTTTTTCTACGCCAAGCACACTGCTGCTGGCGTTGATGTGCGTCTTGGCACGGCGGTAACTGGCTTCGAAGCGGGTGATAAGGGGCGTGTGGCAGGCGTGACCTTGGCCGATGGTGGCAATGTTCCGGCTGATATCGTGCTCGTATCAATAGGTGTCATACCGGAAACTACATTGGCCGAGAACGCTGGCCTACTCTGCGATGACGGTATTGTCGTGGATGAATTTACCCGCACTGATGATCGCGACATCTTGGCAATCGGCGACTGTACCCGCCACCGGAATCTTTTTTTCGAAAAGATGCAACGGCTTGAGTCTGTTGCCAACGCGGTTGATCAAGCGCGTACGGCGGCGGCGACCTTGATGGGCGAGGAGATGCCCTACGATAGCGCACCATGGTTCTGGTCGAACCAATATGACGTCCGCTTGCAGATGGTTGGGCTGTCGCAAAATCATGATCAGCGGGTGCTGCGCGGCACCACTAATGATAAGGGATTTGCGGTGTTCTATCTGCTCGAGGGCTGTGTCATTGCTGTTGACGCGGTCAATCTGCCCATTGCTTTCATGGTGGGCAAGCAGTTGGTCCAGCAACGCAAGAGCGTTAGCGCTGACGCATTGAGTAATACGGATATCGAGCTGAAGTCTTTAATCTGAAGCATGCGAAGTGCGATCAGTAACCGGTCATCCTTTCGTGGTATCCCAATAGAGATTCCGGTTTAAAGGAGGGATCCACTGGCATGGCCTCCTTGAGAGCATCGGCTGGGTAAATTGTAGTGAGATAGTTAATTTGACACTACATCTGAATGTACGATCACTCATTGGGGCCTAAGGTGGATGCCTGTGTGGAAAGGAAAATATTATAGAGTGTTGGAGTCTCTTCAGTGGGACGATCCTGGCTGTGCTGGCGATTTTCCATCGTTCGATGACTTGTCGTGAGGGCTGCGATACACTGCTACTCGCTAGGGGTTCGGGCCCCATCTTCAGGTTATTTTTGATGGGCTAACCGTGTTGGGCAACACCTTTTTCGACTTTGTACTTTTATTTAAATCAGCTGGTTAGGCTGTATTTCAGTCCGGCTTCTGTAACCGTACTGAAAGTGTAGTAATTGGTGTAGCCAGCCTCTTCCCTGTCTTGGAAATTCCACTGACTTTGCCCATAAACACCTGTGCATCAGTCGTAGCGATACTCGGGTACCTTTGTATTATTGGCGTATGCTCAACTGAGGATACCCCTGTCTGCCATTATCGCTGCTAGCCAGGGGCGAAATGCTGTGACATATCGAGTATTGGATAAGCGATACGTTGACATAAACATGGCGTGCTGAGATAGCTACCGTCAAACATCAGTCAGCGGTAGATCCCACCTGGGTGGATAAGGGGGCGGTGTCGTTACGCCCGCCCTAGCTCGCAAGTGAAGGGCAAGCGTGTCACACCAAAGCTTCAGATAACGGTCAAACAGCGCCTTGTCCGCAACGATGTGCAGGTCCTGTGCCATGCCGCGCAATAGCCATTGCGTCAACATCATCATCGAGCGCACATCGGTACCTTCCCTGGTGGCCTCCAGGTAATGATCTGCGGCGTTGCCCACGACGAAATAACTGGATGTCCAGACGCGCTGCAAAATGGCGGCGAGTTCCGGGTCATGCTGGCTGGCGGTCAGCAGCTGCATCAACGGGATGTATTCCGGTTGATCGAAGACATTTTTCCAGGCGCCAAAGATGAGCTCTTCCAGCCGGTCCTCAGAGCCGTGCAGCTTGGCAATGGCTTTGCCCAGTTGAATATATTGCTGGCGAATCAGTTGCTCGGCAGCAGCGGCAATCATGGCGGCTTTGCTGTGGAAATGGTGTAGCGGTGCTCCCCGGGAAACGCCAGCGACCTCGATGATGCGACTCACTGTCGTGCCTGCAAATCCGTCCTTCTCAAGACACGTGAGTACCGCCTGGATGATGCGTTCTCGCATGGCATCGCTACGTTGTTCCTGGGTTCGTCGCTGTGCCTTCATGACGTTATCTGCCTGTTGTCGGGTTTGCTTTCTCTGGCGTAGGATGCTGATTCTAAACGATATATAGCTTATGCGCGCGAACGATTAAAAACAAGTTGAACGTACGTATTGTAAGTTATAGAGTTCTTGTCATGTTTATGAATCAACAGTGGAAAACCTGTAATGAGTGACGTGCATGTACCGGCGGCTGTGTCGCCAATGATTCCCCGTACCCTGTTCAATGAAGACCATGAAGCGTTTCGCGCCACCGCTCGACGTTTCTTCGAGACGGAAATTGCCCCTTATCACGAGAAGTGGGAAGAGCAGCAGCATCTCGATCGCGAGCTGTGGAACAAGGCGGGTGAGCTTGGGCTGCTGTGTGCCACCATGCCCGAGGAATACGGTGGCTGCGGCGTTGACCGCCTCTACTCGATGATTCTTATGGAAGAGCAGGCCCGGGTGGGTGATTCGGCCAGCGGCTTTGCGCTGCATTCGGACATTGTTGCCAACTACATCAACAACTTTGGCTCCCATGAACAGAAAAGCCAGTGGCTGCCCAAAATGGCCACCGGTGAAGCGGTCACTGCCGTGGCCATGACCGAGCCGGGTACCGGTTCCGATCTTCAACGTATCAAGACTACTGCGACCCTTGAGGGCGATCACTACGTGGTGAATGGCTCGAAAATCTTTATCACCAACGGTTACCTCTGTGACATGGCGGTGGTGGCGGTGCGTACCGGGTCGGCTGAGCTGGGAGCACAAAGTGTGTCATTGATGATTATTGAGGCGGATCGAGAGGGCTTCTCCAAGGGCAGGCCGCTGAAGAAAGTCGGCATGCGCGGGCAGGATACCTGCGAGTTGTTCTTCGACAACGTCAAGGTGCCCAAGGAAAACCTGCTGGGTGCCGAGGGCATGGGCTTTATTGCCTTGATGAAGGAGCTGGCCTGGGAACGGATGATGATTGCCATCATTTGTGCGTCGTCCGCCGAGTATGCGCTGGCAACCACAGTGGAATATGTGAAACAGCGCCAGGCATTTGGCAAGCCGGTGGCGGCGTTCCAGAACACCCGCTTTGAACTGGCCGAGATGCGTTCTGAAATCCAGATTGCACGGGTCTATGTGGATCGTTGTATGGAGCTGGTGGTGCGCAATGCCCTGTCCCCCGAGGCAGCCTGTGCGGCCAAGTACTGGGTGTCCGATTTGCTCAGCAACGTGGTGGACCGCTGTGTACAGCTACACGGTGGCTACGGCTACATGCTCGAGTACCCCATCGCCCGCGCCTATATCGACACCCGTGCCAACCGCATCTACGGCGGCACCAACGAAATCATGAAAGAACTCATTTCCCGCTCTATCTAAAGATTTTCCCGGGCTCGCGCGGCAAGTGGGCCCGGGAATGAAAAGAGGAAAGCATCATGGCAGAACGTCGTTTTGATGATCGTGTGGCCATCGTCACCGGTGCCGGGGGCGGGTTGGGCCGCCAGCATGCACTGACCCTGGCCGAGCGCGGCTGCAAGGTGGTGGTTAACGATCTGGGTGGTAGTGCCCACGGTGATGGCAAGTCATCGTCCGCCGCAGACAAGGTGGTGGAAGAGATCCGGGCCATGGGGGGAAAAGCGGTTGCCAACTATGACTCCGTGGAAAACGGCGAGTCGATAGTGCAGACCGCCCTGGATAACTTCGGCACCGTGGACATCGTGGTCAACAATGCTGGCATCTTGCGTGATGTGAGCTTCGCCAAGATGTCGAAGCAGGACTGGGACCTGGTGCTAAAAGTCCACCTGGAAGGCTCCATGAGCGTGACCCATGCGGCCTGGCCGATCATGCGCGAGAAGGGCTATGGCCGCATCATCATGACTACCTCGGCAGCCGGCCTCTACGGAAACTTTGGTCAGGCCAACTACTGTGCTGCCAAGCTGGGTCTGGCCGGGCTGGCCAACTGTCTGGCGGAGGAAGGCCGCAGCAAGAACATTCATGTGAATACCATCGCGCCGATTGCGGCCTCGCGGCTGACGGAAACCATCATGCCGCCGAATTTGCTGGAAAACCTCAAGCCGGAAGCGGTCAGTCCGCTGGTGGCCTGGTTGTGCCATGAAAGTTGCGAGGAGACCAAGGGCATCTTCGAAGTAGGCGCCGGTTACATCAGCAAGTTGCGCTGGGAACGTAGCCAGGGCAATAGCTTCCCCCTCGGCAAGGCCTTCAGTGTGGATGATGTGGCGCATCGGTGGGGCAAGATCACCGACTTTACCGATGCGGAGCATCCGTCCAACGTCAACGAATCCTTCTCGCCGATTCTCGACAACATCAACAATCCGTCTCTTGGCGGTAATGAGTTCATCGATCTGGATGTGGCCAGCAAGGAAAGTGTCGAGCTGGAATCCTCCTACGATGAGAACGACCTGTCGCTGTATGCGCTGAGCGTTGGCGCCGCGCGTGATCCGCTCGACAAGGACGAACTGAAGTTTGTCTACGAGCTTGGCGGTGATTTCCAGGCCTTGCCCACCTACGGCGTGATGCCGCAGATCGGTGCGATGCTGAAAGCAGCGAAGGAAGGTGCGCTGACGCTACCGGGCATGAACTTCGGTTTTGATCGATTGCTGCACGGTGAGCAGTACACGGAAATCAAGCGGCCTCTGCCGCCCCATGCCAAGCTGAAGCATACCTTCAAGTTCAAGAAGGCATTGGATAAGGATCCGAACGCGGTGGTGACCTTCGCCATTACCTCCACCGACGAGAATGGTAACGAGGTGGCCTACAACGAGATGACCTCGTTCGTGAAAGGCGCCGGCGGCTGGGGCGGTGAGCGGGGCGATTCCGGCGAGATCAATGTGCCGCCCTCGCGCGAACCGGATGCGGTGATCGAGGAAAAGACCGATGCCAACCAGACGCTGCTGTATCGCCTGTGTGGTGACTGGAATCCGCTGCATGCCGACCCGGCGTTTGCCAGGGCATTCGGTTATGACAAGCCGATCCTGCATGGGCTGTGTACCTTCGGTTATGCGGGCCGCCATGTCATCAAGGCGTTCAGCAATAACGATGGCCGTTACTTCAAGAGCATCAAGGTGCGCTTTGCCAAAACGGTATTTCCGGGTGAAACCCTGGAAACGCGCATGTGGAAGGAATCCGATAACCGCATCATCTTCGAAACCTGGGTGAAAGAGCGTAACGAGGTGGTGCTGAAGAATGCCGCCATCGAGCTGTTCTCCGAGATTCCGGCAGAGGCGCCGGTGCCGGAGCAGGCTTCCGCCGAGGAAGATTCTGCGCCGCAGGTGGAGCAGGCGGTGACGCCTGACGATGTGTTCGCCGCGGTGGCGACCTACATCGAGCAGAAGCCGGAACTGGTCGACCAGACCGGCACCAGTTTCCTGTTCGAGTTCAGCAATCCGGATCAGCAGTTCTTTATTGACCTGAAAAATGCACCGGGCGCGGCAGGGCCGGGCACGATTGACAAACCGGACGTGACCCTGGCACTGGACAGCGAGCACCTTTCCACCGTGTTTGGTGGCGATCTCGCTGCCGTGCAGAAACTGTTCTTCGGTGGTGAGCTGAAAATCTCCGGCAACGTGATGGCCTCCAACAAGTTGACCGTGTTGCAGGACATGGACCCGAAACTGGCCGAACAGGAACGCGACAAGCGTGTGGCTGACGGTGGTGGTTCACAAGCTGCCGCCGCACCGGTCGAATCGCAGGAGCCGACCATGGCGGATGTGTTCAGTGCCATCGGCCACTTCATCGCTGACAACCCGGACCTGATCGAGAAGACCGGCACCAGCTTCCAGTTTGCGTTCAGCAACCCGGATCAGGATTTCTATATTGATCTGAAAAACGCACCGGGTACTGCCGGGCCGGGCCAGCTGGACAAGGCGGATGTGACGCTGGAGTTGGACAGTAAACATGCCCCGACTCTGTTTGGCGGTGATCTGGCTGCGGTACAGAAACTGTTTTTTGGTGGCGATCTGAAGATTGGCGGCAACGTGATGGCCTCCAACAAGCTCACCGTGTTGCAGAACATGGACCCGAAGCTGGTGGAGCAGGCACGCGACAAGCGATTGGCCTCCGGCCAACCGGATACCGCTACCGCACAACCGAAAAAGCAGAAAGCTCCGCAGGCGGAGAAAGTGCTGCCGGAGCTGGCGGAAAAACTGTCGGCTATTGGTGGGCAGGGTGGTGTGTTGCAGATCAAGGTGCAGAGCCCAGACAGTGCCTGGTTTATCGATCTATCCGCGTCGTCGCCTGACATCGTCAGCGGCGAAAAAGATGCGGCGGCGGTGATGACACTGGAGGATGGCAAGCTTGCCGACCTGATTGCCGGCAAGGTGACCTTGAGCGCCCTGTACCAGAAGGGCGACATGCGCGTCGACGGTGACCTGGCGCTGGTGCGCAAACTTGAACAAATCCTGTAACGCCAGAATTCGGAGAACAGACAATGAAACGTAGAGTGAATGTGATCGGTGTCGGGATGACCAAGTTTGCCAAGCCCGGTGCCAGCGATGATTACCATGTGATGGCAAAGGCTGCAGGCCTCGCCGCCATGAAGGATGCCGGCATCCAGTACAGCGATGTGGAGCAGGCGTTCTGCGGTTATGTCTACGGCGATTCCACTTGTGGTCAGCGCGCCGTGTATGAGCTGGGATTGACCGGTATTCCTGTGGTCAATGTGAACAACAACTGCTCCACCGGGTCGTCGGCCCTGTTCCTGGCCCGCCAGGCCATCGAGGGCGGCTTGGCCGAATGTGTGATTGCGCTCGGTTTCGAGAAAATGGAACGCGGGGCGCTGGGCTCCAAGTTCAATGATCGCGAAAACCCCATGAGTCAGCATGCGCAGGTGATGATGGATGCGCAGGGTTTCAACCAGGCGCCGCCGGCGGCACAGATGTTCGGTGGCGCGGGCCGCGAGTACCGGTGGCAGCACGGCACCAAACGGGAAACCTTCGGCAAGATCGCCGAGAAGGCGCGCCGCCATGCCGGCAACAACCCCTACGCGCTGTTCAACCAGGTGCTGTCGCTGGAAGAAATCATGGCGTCCGACGAGGTGTTTGATCCGCTCACCCGCTTCCAGTGCTGTCCTCCCACCTGTGGTGCCGGTGCGGCGATCCTGTGCTCGGACGAGTTCGCGAAAAAGCATGGCATTGAGAATCCGGTGTATATCGCCGCCCAGGCCATGACCACGGATTTCGCCAGCAGCTTTGACGAAAAATCCATGATCAAGATGGTCGGCTACGACATGACACGCGCGGCTGCAGAGAGTGTGTACGAGCAGGCCGGCATTGGTCCGCAAGACATCAATGTGGTCGAGTTGCATGACTGTTTTACCGCCAATGAGCTGCTCACTTATGAAGGCCTGGGTCTGTGCCCGGAAGGCGGTGCGGAGCAATTCATCTGGGATGGTGACAACACCTATGGCGGCAAGTATGTGACCAATCCATCCGGTGGCCTGCTGTCCAAGGGCCATCCGTTGGGCGCCACCGGGCTGGCGCAATGTACTGAGCTGGTGTGGCAGTTGCGCGGTCAGGCGGACAAGCGTCAGGTAGACGGTGCACGGGTGGCCTTGCAGCATAACCTCGGTCTGGGTGGTGCCTGTGTGGTAACCATGTATCGCAATGACTGAGTACCGTAAAGACTGAACTGTCACATACAGGGTGCCGGCCTGCCGGTTCGCAGGCCGGCTTCCCTGTTAAGGAGGTCCGGGATGAATGCGGTAACGACAAAAAGTAAAAGCAAGGTAGTAAAGGCCAGCTTCTCACCGCGCCGGTCTTGGCTACGCCCACGGCATTGCCCACAACTTCGGCGCCCACTATCACACGCCCCATGGCCTGGCGAATGCCATTGTGCTGCCTCACGTACTCGAATATTCCGCCCCCGCCTGCATTGAGCGCCTGGCCGAACTGGCCCGCGTCAGCGGCCTGGAGCAGGGCGGTGAAACCGATGAAGCGCTGGCAGGAAAATTCATCAAACGTGTCCGCGAACTGAAACAGGAGCTTGGCATTCCCGAGAAGCTGGACGCATTGCGCAGCGAAGATGTTCCCGACATTGCCAGGGCTGCATTGCAGGAAGCGCATTTCAGTTATGCGGTACCGCGCTATATGAATCAGACGGTGTGTGAGGCACTGTTGAAGAAGATGCAGGCCTGAGGTTTTGTGGAAACGGGGACAACGATTTAATCGAACGACATGGCGCGAGTGGCTGGATCTCCACGAGTTCACCTGCGTTGCCCATGCCCAGCTATTAACCACACAGTGGCGGTGGCAATACAATAACGGATGGCCCAATTCGGCCATTGGCGGAGTGCCTCCGGCCCGATTGCTACAGTGACTCTATACTCAAACGAGCGATGAAAAATGGGTGGATTACACCTTCATGGATTGCTTCCTCAGTGAGCCCGTAGAACGATTCTGCTTTCCGTGATAGACGTCGGTGACACGCATGAATCACTAAATCTGGCACCCCTCCGCGCTTCATGCTTTCATGATCAATACCGAATCAGCCATTAGCGCAGCTAATTAGTCATGAAAGAGAACCTGAACGATCTGATCGCCTTTATGGCCGTGGCTCGGGAACAGAGCTTTACCCGCGCCGCCGCCGGGCTGGGTGTGTCCCAGTCCCCTCAGTCAGACCCTGCGTAACCTGGAGGAGCGGCTGGACCTGAAGCTGCTCAACCGCACCACCCGCAGCGTCACCACCACGGAAGCCGGCGACCGGCTGCTGGAACTGGTAGGGCCGGCGCTGGACGATATCGACGCCGGGCTGGCGGAGCTGCACTCGCTCAAGGGCAAACCCGCCGGCACCGTACGCATCACCGCCGATGAATTTGCCGTCTCCACCGTGCTGTGGCCAGCCCTGCAGCCCCTGCTGCGTGACCACCCGGATATCAAGGTGGAACTAAGCGTGGACTATGGACTGGTGGATATTGCCAAGGAACGATTCGATGCCGGGGTACGCCGCGCCGGACTGATTGCCAAGGACATGATTGCAGTACCGATCTGCCCGCCGATCCGCATGGTCGTGGTGGGCTCACCGGACTACTTCAACCGACACACGCCACCGCAAAAACCCCAGGACCTGGTGGCACACAACGCCATCAACCTGCGCCTGCCCACCCAGGGCGGCGTCTTCCCCTGGCTGTTTCAGGTACGCAAGAAAGAAGTGAAAACCCACACGGAAGGACAACTGGTATTCAACAGCATCCTGCAAGTGCTGCAAGCGGCCAAAGACGGCATGGGCCTGGCCTACCTTCCAGAAGCCCTGGCCCAGCCGGGACTGGACGACGGCAGCCTGATCTCCGTGCTGGATCGCTATAGCCACACCTTTCCCGGCTATCACCTCTATTACACCAGCCGCCGCAAGGCCTCCACTGCCTTTGCCATGGTGGTTGATGCCTTGCGCCTTACCTGAGAGCTCTCGAAACCAATCGACCGAATATAAAAAAGGGCGACCAACCTGGCCGCCCTTGATGCTGTCGCGATGTGTTACAAGTGATCCTGATAAAACTGCTGCAGTTTTGCCAACGCCTGATCCACCGCTTGCGGCTGATCGTACAGGTCATAATGGCTGGCACCATCGACCACCAGCAGATCCTTGTTTTTCGACGCCGCACGGCCATACAGCTCGTAGCCATCCCGGTGAGAACCGAAGGCCCCGGTCTTGCTGCCGATGATGACTTGCAGCGGCTGGGTCAGCAGATGCTCAGCCAGATGGAACGCATCGAAGGCCACTGCCGGTGCCAGCCCTGAGAAACGCAGCTTGTTGGGGGAACCCGGCTGCTGCCCGCGCGGCGTGGTGTAGTAATCCACCGCTTCCACCACATCAATATCGGTAATGCCTGCCTGCTCACACTCGTCTTTCGAGTTGGGAATATAGCCGGTGATCAGCGGCTCCGCCCCACGGGCCTCGGCGGTACGCTGCTGGCCAATGGCCTCCAGGGTCTGGATCGCTGCATTCGGGGACATATCCCCCTCGCGCATCAGCCGCCCATAGTTGGCCGCCACCACGGTGCCCACCGCCTTGATACGACGCTCCGTCATGGCCGCATGCACGGCATAACCGCCACCGCCACAAATACCCAGCACCCCGATGCGGCTCTCATCCACAAAATCCTGGGTCACCAGATAGTCCACCGCACAGCGGAAGTCCTCCACCCGGGTCGCCGGGTCTTCCAGAAAACGTGGCTCGCCACCACTTTCCCCCTGGAAGGACGCATCAAACGCCAGCGTCACATACCCCATTTTCGCCAGCCGGGCGGCATAGATCGCACCGGAGGTCTGCTCCTTGCAGCTACTGATCGGGTGCGCACAGATAATCGTGGGGTACTGCCGGGACGCATCAAAGCCTTCCGGGAAGTACAGATTGGCGGCCACATCGACATTACGGTTCTTGAAGCTCACAGCTTTCATGGTCTTACCCTCTTGTGAATCCATTAGGTTGGTCAGTGACTATGGGATTCACGGTAGCAAGCGGGGATTGTTCTGATTAGATGGCAATTTAAGGAAGGGGTTATTAGCTTAGCCAATGAATTAAGGCAGTACTACATTTTCGACACTGCGCTTTACTGCATGATGCAATATCTTCCCAGATCTCTTATTTCGTACCCCAAAGGGGGGTAGGCCAGCTCCATGTCTACGAGCACCTAAACCCCACTCTCAATCGCCAAACTAGACCGCATCATCGCCTTGTCTCGATCTGACGGAGCACCAAAAAGCTTGTGGTAGTCGCGGCTGAACTGGGACGGGCTTTCATAACCGACCAGGTAATCAACGCTGGCCACGTCCTGCTCGCTGAATAGCAGCCGCCAGGCTTCCTGCAAACGCACCCGCTCCTGGAACTGCACCTGGGTTAGCTGGCTGATGGTCTTGAAATGCCGATGAAAAACGCGGGGCTTATATTCGGCATAGCGGTCAGCTCCCCGACTTTGAAAGACTTTTGATAATTCGCATGCATCCAAGTCGTGACCCGACCGATGCGAGTGATGTCGCTGTCTTTCTGCCGATTTGGTGTAACGCCGCCGCCCCCCCCCAGCGGCGAGCACAACAGGCTCCAACAAATTTCCCTGCGTATAAGCGGCGCCATCTTTTCGCAAGCGGCCAGTATCTTGAGCGGTTATAGATTGACTAAACAACCTGGCTGGCAAAAATGAATCCGAGGCAGAAGCGACAACCTGTGGCGCTAGGGAGCTGGATCAGGTTAAAAGATTATGCATAAGCCATTGGGCGGCGCAGGGTAGCAGGACAGCGATTCGTGGCCACATTTGCTGTTGTGTGATGCAGGCTGCTGATTGTCCAGAGGTGTCCAAGCGAGTCCATCAAAATCCCGATTCTTTGTATAGGTTGTAGTTCAGGGTCTTGGCTTATGGTTGTCGATAGTCAATAAATACAGCCTAAACACACCTGTACATCATAGGTGTATTAAGGCTTCTATGGCGTTGGCTACTCGCTGGTGAGCTATTTTTCGCTCCTCAAAATAATCATACCGATCATAAATCCCCTCAACCCCCTTCAGCTTGTGATTCAAACACCTCTCCGCCACATGGCTCGGCACACCTTCCGCAGCTGCGAGGCTGCGGAAGGTGCGTCGCAGGTCGTGGATGGTGAAGTGTTCCAAGTCGTCCATTTTGTTGGGTGGCTGCACCTTCCGGCCAGCCTCTCGGCCAAATAGCTTGGAAATGGCGCGGTTCAGGGTGTCAGGGCCCATGTGGGGGCGTTTGCTGGCGCGCCTGGCAGGGAACACATAGGGGGAGCCGCAGGCATGGCCTTGCTGTACCTTTAGCCACTCAATGGCTTGGGTTGGCAGAGGGATGGTGATCGATGCGCCAGTCTTGCTGCGCTCTTTGGAGAGATCCCAGATTCCGGCCTCGAGGTCGAATTCTTCCCAGCGGGCCTCGCATAGCTCGCTTTTTCTCACGCCTAGCACCAGGAACAAGCAGCAGGCCCGATAGTTGTCTCGACCAAAGCTGCTGATGTGCTCCCGGAAGACCCCAAAGGAATGTTCGATTTCTTCCAGCGTCAGGGTGCGCTCCCGGCTGGCTTCGACGCCGCCGGCGTCGCTGACGGTGAAGGGACTGGCCGGGTTGTTCTGGCACAGGTCCAGTTTGATGCCATGACGAAACAGCTGCTTCATGTACATCAGGGTGTCATTGGCGATGGTGGGGCGGTTGCTGCGCTGAACGCGCTGCAGGACTGCCCGGATATCCCTTGGGGTGACGTCGGCAATCGGGTAGAGGCCGATCACCGGGTGGATTTCTTTCTGGTAGATGCGCTTGGGGATGTTGGGGTGTTTCAGGCGCCGGGACAGATCGGTCTCATGCCAGTCCTGGAAGAGGTCTTTGACGGTGCGGATGTCGGGCTGGACAACTTTGGCCCTTTCCTGGATTGGGTCGGTGCCCGTTCGGATGCCTTGCTTGGTCAGCACAGCGGCTTCCCGGGCGTCACCCAGGGACATCTGGGGGTATTGGCCCAAGGTAATCTCGTGGCGCTTGCCTTGGGCGCTGTAGCGCAGCATCCAGTAGGGCGTGCCTGACTTGCGCACGCAGAAATAGAGGCCGCCACCATCGGTATGCTTCTTGGGGGCCTGCTTTGCCAGGGACTTGATCTGAGTGGCGCTGAGTTTGCTCATTTTGACCTTGTGGCGTTTGAGCCTATAAAAACAGGCTGCCCACCACTTTTTTTTTGTTGATTAAAGAGAAAAATTCTCTGTTATCAATGGTATGCAGGCAGTCTCTTGATGGCTGCCCACCATTTCAGGTCAATATAGGTGTCAGGGAGGGAAAAGTCACGTTTTTGCCCACCATTTTGCCCACCACTTTTGTCTGGATAGTGGTGGATGGCAGTGGATTTCCATGGATTGAGTTTCGAATTTAATTCTTTAAAAACAACGTATTAAATACGATTATGGACTTACCTGGATTTTACTCGATATTCTGGATCTGTTCCCGCATCTGCTCGATCAGTACCTTTAACTCCACCG
>NZ_JABURH010000154.1 GCF_014762765.1 Alcanivorax sp. | reverse complement strand
TGTAATCCGGCATCTCAAATCTCCCTAAAATAATCGGTGAAAATGAGGCGGGCCGCGGCTCGCCACTCTATTTGGGACGCTAATCTTAGGTCAGGGCTCCTGCACCGCTCTACCCCTATTTGTGACCCGCGAGTCAAACAAGCGTTTGAAACTACCGTTTGCCTCTCTAGTTAACTGTTTTAACAGGTTTTTCGTAAAAACAGCTCGGAGTTGCGGTGGTATCCTCTCCCCTGCCGTGGACATTGGGTATACTCGCCAAAGACGGCTGAATGACTGCTTAGGAACCCGCCAATGATTGATACCAACCTGCTCGACATCCTGGTTTGCCCGGTCAGCAAGGCACCACTGATCTATGACGACAAGGCCTGCGAACTCAAGTGCAAGGCCAGTGGTCTGGCCTATCCGGTCCGTGATGGTATTCCTGTCATGCTGGAGGATCAGGCTCGCTCAATGAGCAATGAGGAAGTCAGCAACCTGTAACTGGATGCTGGCCGTGCCAGACGGAAACATCGGCAACGTAAAAGGATCACTGCATGTACAAGTCCCTGGTGCTGGCCCTGACACTGATAAGTGCCTCTCTCTGTGCCGCCACCCTCCACGCCGAAGAAACCCCGCCAGCATCCGAACGAGAGAAAGAAGAAGCCCGGGCCTCCGACGGTGATAGCGCCCCGGTGCCCGATGAGTCGGTGGGGAGCATGAGCAAGGCCCAACAGCAGAACGACTGCCTGTTGCGAAGTGCGCAGACCGCCAATGAGCAGGTCACCCTGAAAGAGCTGCGCGGCTGGTGCCAGAACGGCGAGGAGCTACCCGGGGAGCGCACCAATGAGGATGCCTTGCGCGCTCGCCTGGCGCTGGAAAACACCACCCGCGGCAATCCCTTTGTGATTACCCCGCATCGCCGCAATTACCTGCTGCCGTACAGCTACTGGTCCAACCGCCAGTGGAATGACCCCGACAAGGATGATCGGGACCTGCAGCCCAACGAGGTGAAGTTCCAGCTATCCCTGAAGGCGCCCCTGAAGGAAAACATCGTCGACGATGTAACCTTGTGGATGGCGTTCACCGGCACCTTCTTCTGGCAGGCCTATAACAGCGAGATCTCCGCGCCGTTTCGGGAAACCAATTACGAGCCGGAAATCTTCATTTCCAAGCCTGTCGACTGGCAGATCGGCCCGCTGGATTCCGAGCTGTTGGTGGCCGGCTTCAACCACCAGTCCAATGGGCGCGATGTACCGGTATCGCGAAGCTGGAACCGGGTATTCATGAATTACGTCTTCAAGACCGGCGACTATTACTGGTCCGTGAAACCCTGGTACCGGATTCCCGAAGAAGAGAAAGACGACCCTCTGGATACCTCCGGTGACGATAATCCGGACATAGAAAAGTTCATGGGCAATTTCGAGCTGGAAGTGGCCTACCCGTTCCGCAACCACGTGCTCGAGCTGATGGTGCGCAACAACCTGCGTTCGGACAACAAGGGTGCCGGACGGATCAACTATTCCTTCCCGCTCAGCAAACGCTTTAAAGGATTGGTACAGGTATTCAGTGGTTACGGGGATTCATTGATCAACTACGACGATTACGAAAACCGTTTCAGCTTCGGGATTTTGCTGACGGATTCGTTGTAAGAGACACAACGCCGGAAAATTTTGCAGGAGCGCCGCTCGCGGCGCGATTCAGGCGCAAGAACCGGGCTTCGCTGTAGGAGCCATGCTTGCATGGCGAACCGAGCGTAGCGAGGCGGCAGAGATCAACCTAGCCGCCATTCTTTTCTGAAACCTGTCGAGCTCTGAGACTCCTGATCGCCCTCCGGCCGATTTCCGCGCAAGCGCGGTTCGCCATGCAAGCATGGGCTCCTACCGCGGCTTCGTAGAAATACCGAGGTCCGAGGAACTTTCCATCCTTTCCCTATCCAACCAGCGTAGCTCGTAGCTCGTAGCTCGTAGCTCGTAGCTCGTAGCTCGTAGCTCGTAGCTAATACCACAACGTAAACAGCAGCCGGGTTACCGTGGCATCAAAGCTGTACAGCGGTTCGGTGCCCGGTGTGGTAGCGACGCGGATATCGCGGAAATTCTCGTAGTCAAAGCTGAAGCGATCCACCCACAGATTCAGCCCTGCCCGGTCGAAGGTATCCCAGTTCGATTTGCTGAATTCGAAACCAATCCCTACCCCCACCACGGTAGAGCTGAATTCGCTGAGCTCCTTGTCTCTGGCAAGAAAATTCTGGGCATTCTGGAATGGAAACAGATCGGCATAAAAATCCGCCTGGCCTTGCTGGTAGGCCCGATAACGCCCCTCAAGAGTCCACTTTCCTCCCAGCGGCTGTATCAGCTTCAATTGCCAACTATTGGCATCAATGCCCCAGGAGTCGTTATACAACCGGTACTCGCCATGCAGACCGGCCCGCCAGGGCAAGTAGTAGGACAGCCGTAGTGAGGTAGCTTCACTGGTGCGGGTTTCTGGATAGCGCTCTGGCTCAAAACTGTAATTGCCACCCGATGTCAGATACCGCACGGAACGGTAGGGGTTGTTCAGATAGCCTTCATCGGTGATCAGCTCATGGCCCAGACTGGCCCTCAGATTACGGGTAAGAATCTGCGATACATTGATCCGAAAATGCTGCCGATCGGCTTCTTCGGCGAAGGTGTTATCGTCACTACGAAACACTTCATCCCAGCCTTTCGAATAGCCAAAGCTCAGAGTTGTCAGGTCGCCAAAGAAATCCTGGCTCATGTCAAAGTGCACCGAGTTCGCCTCGAAATCATTTTCTTCGCTGTTGGCGTAACTCAACGAATAGATGGCCTTGCCATGCAGATAATCCACGCCAACACTTTTCTCGGTGCGCTCTTCCGAGTAGGGACTGGCACTGACCAGCACATCAATGGACGCCGCGGAGACTTCATCCACATAATAATTGGCATGGACCGCCACCTTGTCGGCCACGGATTTTCTTACCAGCACGGACGGACCATTGATTTTCATGCCGCCACCTTCGTACTGGTGATACAGCACATCAAGCCTATCCTCTGGCAATACAGAGGCCTGCAGCAACGCGCTTGAACAGACCAGCACGGCCGCCAGCAGCGCACGCATCAGTTGCATCCGCAGCCTCCACCGGCGCTGCCTTCCGCCCCACGCATGCTTTCCCTCGCCTGATGCACATGGCCCATGTAGCTTTCCGCCACTGGGTGTGCGGACACATTCATCACCGGATCCGCCAGGCGGGCACGCTCATAGGGCTTTAGCCAAGGTTTCACTGCGCAGCCGCTGGCGGTAAACGCCAGCAATAGAACAAGACCGCAGAGACGCATCATTGCCGCTCTATTCATTCCAGCACCAGCGCCTTCACCTGGTCTTCGTATTTATCCATGTAGCCGTCCTTGTAACCACGGTGGTGATGACGGACCACGCCATTGCGGTCAATCAGTACGGTGGTGGGCATGGCATCCACGCCATAGGTTTCACTGGTACTGTTCTGCGGATCAAACAGCACCGGGAAGGTCACTGGAATCTTGTCCAAAAGGCGATCCGCCTGGTCGCGATTCTCATCCAGGTTGACGCCCAGCACGGTGAAGCCGTAGTCGCGATACTCCTGATACAGATCGTCCAGCAACGGCATTTCGGTACGGCAGGGTCCGCACCAGGAGGCCCAGAAATTCAGCAGGATCACCGTGCCCCGCTGTTCGCTGAGCTTCAGGTTGCTGCCATCCAGAGTCTTGAGCGTAAAGTCCGGTGCTGGCGCCCCCTCTGTGGCAAGCGCATTGCTGGAAAAAATCAGCGCCAACGCGCCTATCATCATTGTCAGTGTCTTTTTCATTGTTGCTCCCCCATTTCTTATTTTCAGAAAAACAGACTGACACCAGCGGTCAGCTCCAGATTGTGCGTGGTCTTGTCCTCGCCAAGCACATCCAGATTGAAGATATGGTCTTTCATATCCACCCGCACGGCGATCAGATCATTGACCAGCAGGCGGTACCCCACACCGACACCCAGGGTAAAATGCTCGTCACCGGCGAAATCGGTAATCCCGGCTCCGCCAAGCAGATAAAGAGCGTTATTGAACGTTCGCCCGCCAGACAGAAAAGCCTCTCCGGGCAGCAGGTTGTACCCCACCGACGCCTGGTAATAAGTGAACTCACGTTCATCATCATTCAGCAGACGAACCCCCGCATTAAGGGTTTCGAAACTGGTTTCCCCAGCCTCGGCGCGCCCCAACACAGCCTCGAAGAACACATCCTCGGACAAATGATAATCCAGCCGCACGCCCACCACCGGCTCGGCACCAAAATCTTCAATCGAGAGGATGCCTGCGTACACCCCCGCCTCGAAGTTTTCGCTATCAATATCCGCTTCCTTGATACGACGCCGCTCAATTTGCGGATCCAGTACCGATTCCGGGTCTGCGTCGCGCACAGCGGATGTGTCGTCTGCCGTTTCAGCCATTGCTGCCGTCGGGAGCAATAGCGGCAAGATCAGAACAGCAGGGAGAAACCGAGTTTCCATTCTTCCAGATTCCGGTTGTCGTTTTCTTCGGTGAACAGCACATAACTTCGGTATTCACCCCGTAATACAAAACCGCGAGCCAGGTAGGCCTTCACCCCGGCGCCGGCAAAAGCCAGCGTCTCGTCACGATCTTCCGGGCGCACCAATGTCGCCCGCGGTTCAATACTGGCACGGCCAGTTCCCAGCATCGTATAGGGAGAGATTCTCCAGCGCGGAAACAGCTGATGCTGAAGGTTGAAATCAATCAACTTGGTATTGGAAAAATTCCCACTGGCCTGGGTGAACATGGCCTCGGCAGTGAGGTTTTCTGTGAACCGATAGCCAAGCCCCACCGCCAGCGAGGTAACGCCTTCAAGCTCTCCCGCCAGCACCGATGCCTGCCAGTGCCCACCGGTAAAATCCTCGTGACCCAGATTTTGCAGTTCCGGTGTCTCACCGCTGCCGTCCAGGGTGGACAGCAGCGCCTTGCGAGGCACCCAGCCAATGCGACCCCGGGCGGTTTCCACCTTGATCCAGCCGGCGCGCTGGAACAGCAATGTCAGCGGCGCATGGCGCTCTACCACATGGAAAACCGGGTAACCGCGACCGGGCCCGGTATGGATATCCACGTAGGGCTCCGCAACCTTGACTTGCAAGGGAGGTGACGGTTCGGATGAAACCGCTTTTACCGGTAACAGCACCAGCATGGATAACAACACAACTACAAGGCGCAACGGGTGCGTCTCCCCTTTCAATCGGACATCAAATAAGCCCGGCATGTCGAGTCCGGGCTTGTTTTCATGGCAAGCCATTTACGCCATTCGCCTTGTGAACAAGGCTCCAACGGCACCAGTCAGGTTACACAGGACTGGCGCTTTATCAGTTTTCGGGCACCCGGAACGGGTCGTTATAGAGCTGCGCCCCCAGGTCGGCCCATTCCGCCAGCAACCGCAATTCTTCCACCGTCAGCCAGCTGTCATGGACAGCACCCTGGGCAAAGGTATCAAAGAATGCGTCGGAATTGCGCGCCTGGCCTGCCCGTATGGGCGCCGAGACCGGCACGGTTTCCGTCACCGGAACAGGGTTACCCATGTTATCCAGAATCAGCTCGCCGTCTTCATCAGTTTGGTAAACCACGTTGCCATCACCGTCAGTGACGATCTCCAGCCGGTCGACCAGGGCGCCGTCTTCCAGCACCAGCTCGTTGTCATTGAACAGCAGTTCCCGGTAGCTGGTGGGCTGTAACGGCTGATCTGCAGACGCCTCACCGGTGAGTTCCAGCTGTGCCGGCGGCACCTGCAACGCATTCATGGCATCCCGACGATTGTGGCAAGAAGAGCAGGTAACATCCTCCAGGTTGCCGCCCACATCAGCCTGGCGTGGCAGATCCCAAAGCGGCTGAATATGGTCCTGATAATGGATCACGGTTCGGCATTCCGCCTGCCATTGCTGCTGACAGGGCACCGGGGCGGGCGCCAGGGTCTGCAGATCCGCATAGGCCAGCAACAGGTCTTCGACCGGAGCCGGATCACTCCAGGCATCAAAGTCGCGCATATCAATGGCAGGGATTTCCCGCTCCGGATAGAGACGGGTGAGCGCCTGGGCCATGGTTTCGCCGGCATCGGCAAATCCGACCACATCGGTGCGGGTGTTTGGGAAAGGCTGCCCGGTAAGGGGAGCGCCCGCATTGATCGAAGGTGCCATGCCATCATTGCGGCCATGAGGTAATGGCGAATTGTTGGCGTGGCACCCCTGACACTGCAGGGTTTCTCCCGGGCGCAGGTTGATCCAGGCACCGTGACGGCTGTATACCGCCTTGCCCGTGGCATCGACCAATTGCAGGCCCAGCGGTGCGTCAGCGGGCACCTGCGCACGCACCGAGCCGTCCGGTTCTACCGGCACATAGCCGACAATTTCGCGCATGCCGAAATTCGCCGCCCGCCCGAACTGGGCCCCGGCAATATCCCGGACGTCGTCGTCGGGGATCAACACACCCTTGGTGATACGCAGGAAGCGCACCTGCCGCTCCTGCGGGGTAACCAGTGAGGGGTCCCGAAACTGTTCAAGCGTGGAAATACCCGGCAGCCGTGGGTTATTGAAACTGACAAACCGGCTATCCATGTCGTAGACACTGCGAATATCCAGCCGTGCCAGATTGTCTTCCGCGAGGGCATCGTCACGCTCACTGTCCAGGGCCTGCGAGGGCAGGCTTCGCGCCGTTGCCACTGCCAGTTCTGTGACCCAGAGATCATCCTGCGGGGTCACCACTGGCCGCTGGGTGCCCTCGGCCGGGTCCAGAATCCACAGCCCGAAGGCAGGGGGAGCTTCCGGCAACCCCTGATTCAGATACTCGTCGGTGCAGGGCCGCAGGGTTTGCCCCTCCAGTAGGCGACAGGGAGACCAGGCCATCAGAAAACGACCGGAGCCATCATCCATGCTCACCAAATCCGCCAGTCGCCCTTCCACCGCCACGGCATCAGTCAGGGAGCTGGCGGGGCCCGGCAACGTCTGTTCAGCCTGACTACCAACCCGACCAAACAGTGGGCCGTCACGATTCACGAAGTTGCCAATATCGATGGCCAGCGGCTGCAACTGCCCGGCTCCGGCCTCGCGCAGACGGGCAGCGGTGAGCAGACGGCCATCGCCCATGAGCGAGAGAGGCAGAAATTCCCGAGTGCGATTATTACCGGCGTCATGGCTGTCGGCCCCATAGAGGGGGGTTAGCGACGTTCCGTCCGGGTTGATCCGGTACAGATCAAAGCGGTTATCGTTATCCTTGTTGTCCCAGCGCAGAAATATCACCCGCCCATCGCGGCCCACCAGGGGCGCCACATCATGGCTCATATTGAAGGTGATCTGCTCAATCTCCACGCCGTCCGCACTCATCACGTGCAGGGCGAAGGCATAGGTGTCACGGCCTTCTTCCAGCGGGGTGAACTGGGGTTTTCCCTCATCCAGCAACCTGGCCCGTGCCTGGCGCTGGCGGGTTGAGGCAAACACGATACGGCCATCGGGCAAATAGGCCGGATAGCGATCCTGGCCTTCTTCTGCGCGCAGGTCGCTGCTGATCAGCCGCCGCGCGACGCCCGTTTGAAAACCGTATTCCCACAGGTTCCAGGTGGGCTGCTCATCCTCGTCCGCATCGACAATCTCCGGCGCCCGCGCAGAAAACAGCAGACGACTGCCGTCGTAGCTCATGGTGAGATCACGAACGTCGTGGCCGGCACCGAAAATTGTCGTGGTGACATCACGCGCCACAGCACGGGAGGAAGCGCTGTCGCGCACCATCAGCCTGGCCCCGGCCTGGAACGCTGCCGGTTCTTCCAGGGACTCAACCACAATCTCACCGTCGTCATCCCTGGGCAGCGAACGCTGCACATACGCCACCGG
The DNA here is from genome assembly GCF_014762765.1 of Alcanivorax sp. Lineage (GTDB taxonomy): Bacteria > Pseudomonadota > Gammaproteobacteria > Pseudomonadales > Alcanivoracaceae > Alcanivorax. The sequence continues at coordinate 10,846 of NZ_JABURH010000154.1, read as the reverse complement.
GATATCGGTTACCGTGGGGTCTTTCTGCTGATCCCCCCCGTCCATGCCACCGCAGCCGCTTATCCCCACAAGCAGGCCCAGCAGGACAGGTACCCTCATTATTTTCACCGTTCGTCCGTTTTTTTCTGGTTTGTGTCAGTATCGCGAATCTGTTGTTGATTTTCTGGGCCCCAATTCACAGAGCCTGATGCAGAATGTCATGGACAATGACTGCGGGAAACGGGAAATCTGTTAAACGGTCGATCTGTACTGCCAATCAATGACAGACAGACGACAGCGTAACAAAGAAAAAGGATACAGCCATGAAAGGCTATCGGGGGATCTTTCTGGTGGCGCTGGCTCTGAGCTTGCCTGTGACAGGCATGGCCAACAGTCGCGACCAGGCACAACGCATTCACAATCGGCTGGCGGGTGTACCGGCGGATGCCGCCACACTCACTACCATGGCCAACCTGATCGAGGGCAACCCTACCAGCGGCCCCCGTGACGCAGCGGAACTGGCCATGGACCACCCGGCGTTCTATAACGTCACTCTCAAGCAGTTCGCCACACCGTGGACCAATGAGGCCCAGGATGTGTTCGCACCATTGAATGACTACACCGCCACGGTAATCGGTGCCATTCGCGACGATCTGGACTTTCGGCGAATCCTCTACGATGACCTGCTTTACGTGGGCAACGTCACCCCGGCGGCGTCTGCGGACAGCAATGCCCATTATCGCAACCTGGAAAGTCAGCACGCCAATCTGGCGGATGTGCTCTCCGCCAGCAGCCAGGCCAGCCAGTACGGCACGCCGTCCCAGGCCGTTGCCGGGGTGCTGACCACTCGTGCCGCTGCCAACGCCTTTTTCTATGCCGGCACCAACCGCGCCATGCTGCGCTTCACCCTGATGAACCATCTCTGCCGTGACCTGGAACAGGTGCAGGACACCACTCGCCCCTCCGACCGCATCCGTCAGGATGTCAGCCGCAGCCCCGGCGGCGACAGCCGTATTTTCCGCAACAACTGCATCAGCTGTCACAGTGGCATGGACCCGCTGGCCCAGGGCTTTGCCTACTATGACTGGGAAGGCCCCCAGGAAGGCGACGGTGGCCGCATGGTCTACAACACCAGCGCCGACCCGGATACCGGCACCCGGGTGCAGGGCAAATACCTGATCAACAGCAACAACTTCCCCTGGGGCTACATCACCCCGAACGACAACTGGGACAACTACTGGCGAAAAGGCCCCAATGCCAATCTGGGCTGGGACCCGAATCTCAACGGCAGTGGCAGCGGCGCCGCCAGCCTGGGCCGGGAACTGGCCCACAGCGACGTGTTCGCCACCTGCCAGGCGGAAAAGGTCTTTCAGTCGGTGTGCCTGCGCAAACCCGCAGACAGTGCCGACACCTCTCAACTGGAGAGCATGACGAACCAGTTCAAAAACGATAACTACCGCATGAAGACACTGTTTGCCGATGCGGCCACCTACTGCATGGGGGACTGAGGCGATGCGATACTTACCACTTGTCAGTGCTCTCCTGGCCGCGTTGATCAGCGGCTGTGGTGGCAGCAGCAGCGGCTCCGACACCACGCCGAACGTTAACAATGATGGCGGCAACAACAACGTCACCTATGACGGCCCTGCACCGCGCAATGCCGACGTCTCCGCCTTCAAGATCTATATCTGGAACAATCTGGTCAGCGAGCAACGCTGCGGCGCCTGTCACCGCGATCAGCAGCCGGCCTTCTTGCAGACCGGCGATATCAACCAGGCCTATGCAGCAGCCAACCCGCTAATCGACCTCAACCAGCCTGCGTCCTCGCAGATGGTGCAGAAAGTCGCTGGAGGACATAACTGCTGGGAATCCGATTCGCAATTCTGCGCCGATCAGATCAGTACCTGGATCAGCGCCTGGGCTGGCGAAAGTCTGGGGCTGGGGGGCGGCACCACAGAACTGGAAGAACCGCCGATCAAGGACCCGGGCAACAGCAAGAACTTCCCCCAGGACCCGAGCCTGTTCCAGACCCATGTCTACCCGTTGCTGGACGACCATTGCAGCGACTGCCACCAGAGTGATGCCAACACCCCGCAGGGCCCCTACCTGGCCGCAGATGATGTAAACGAGGCATACACGGCCGTGCGCAGCAAGATCGACCTGAACAGCCCGGCATTGAGCCGTCTGGTAGAGCGTCTCGGTGAAGACAGCCACAACTGCTGGAGCGATAACTGCGACAGTGATGCCCTGGCCATGGAAAATGCCATTCGCGCCATGGCGAACGCCATTGTCCCTACCGCCCCCGACAACGATCTGGTGCTGAGCAAATCACTCAATGTGGACGATGGCACCCTGGCCGCCGGCGGCGGCCGTTACGAGAGCAACATCATCGCCCGCTATGAATTCAAGACCGGCGAAGGCCTCACCGCTTTCGACAGCTCCGGGGTAGACCCGGCCATTCACCTGCAATTCAACGGAGACGTCACCTGGGAAGGCGGCTGGGGCATTCGTCTCAACAACGGCAAGGCCCAGGGCAGCACCGCCACCAGCAAGAAGCTCAGTGACATGATACGCACCACCGGCGAACTGACCCTGGAAGCCTGGCTGGTGCCCGCCAGCACCGGCCAGGATGATGCCCATATCATCAGTTACTCCGCCGGCCCGGATGCCCGCAACCTGACACTGGCGCAAAGCGGCAGCAATTATCAGTTGTTCCAGCGTATCGGTGAAGCCACTGACGGCAACGGCGAACCGGTGCTGGAAACGGCTGACGATCCGCTGCAGGCCAGCCTGCAGCACGTGGCGGTGACCTTCGACCCGGTAAACGGTCGCCAGATCTATATCAATGGTGCCCGCAACGGCGCCACTGACCCGGTCAGCCCCGCCCTGCTCAACACCTGGGACGATACCTTTGCCCTGGTGCTGGGCAACGAAGCGTCCAGTGATCGCCCCTGGGAAGGCGTGATCCGTTTTGCCGCCATCCACAACCGGGCACTCACTGAAGAACAGATTCGTACCAACTTCGACGCCGGCGTTGGCGAGCGTTATTTTCTGCCCTTCTTCATCGGTCACCTGATCGATCAGCCCGGCGCCTATGTGGTATTCGAAGTGTCCCGTTTCGATAACTTCAGCTATCTGTTCGCCGCGCCCTACTTCATCAACTTGGAGCAGGATATCGTCAGCGAGGAAGTGCCCCTGGCCGGCCTGCGCCTGGGCATCAATGGCCAGGTGCCGGATGTGGCGCAAGCCTTCGCCACCCTGAACACGGAGATCGGCGGCGACGGTTACAGCGAACAGGGAGAAACCCTGTCCCGCCTGGGCACCTTGCTGCCGGTGGAACAGGGCCAGGATAACGATGAATTCTTCCTGACCTTCGAACGCCTGGGCAGCCATACCCATGTGCATACCGAGCCGCAGCCCTTGCCGCTGACGCCCAATGAATACGGTGAGCAACCCCTGGCCGGGCTGCGCAACTTTGCCGAAATCAACGCCACCATGAGTGTGCTCACCGGGGTGCCGGAGGGTTATGGGGAGGTGCCGGATACCTATCAGCGCCTGCGCACCCAACTCCCCAGTGAGGAAAATATTGAAGCCTTCCTGACCGCACATCAGGTAGGCGTGGCGCAGCTATCCATTGAGTACTGCAACGCCCTGGTGGAAGCCGAGCGCAACAATGATGGCAGCATCACTCCCCTGTTCGCAGGGCTGAACTACAACGCGGGTGCCGACACCATTACCCAGCAACAATGGCGGGACTGGGTCATTTCACCGCTGTTTGAACGCATGGTCGGCAATGGTCAGGCCGACCAGCCAGCGCGGGCGGATGTGGAAGGGGAACTGGAGAACCTGCTGTTCGACACCAATGTGACACAGTGCAGCAGTGACTGCGTGGAACGCACCGCCACCGCGGCAAAGGCGGCCTGTGCCGCCATGCTCGGCAGTGCCACCATGCTGATGCAATAGAGCCTGTTTGGGGACAGAATCATGAAACGTAACTTTCTAAAAAAACGTAACCCGCCCCTGCATCCGGATGCTCCCTTGTTGAATCTGGGCCACGGCAAACCGGTCAGCCGCCGGGACATGCTGGGCCGCGGCCTGCTCACCGGCGCAGCGTTCGGCAGCGTCGGCATGTTTGGTTTGTTCAGTAATCCTCGCGACGCCATGGCTGCATTGTCCGGTGATCTGGAAGGCATGAAAACCGACTGCGGCATCGCCGCCGCCGGGGCCGGCAAGATCCCCTTCATCTGTTTTGATCTGGCCGGTGGCGCTAACATTGCCGGCTCCAACGTACTGGTGGGTGGCCAGGGCGGACAACAGGATCTTCTCAGCAGTGCTGGCTACTCGAAACTGGGCCTGCCCGGCAACATGGCGCCCAATAATGACCCAACTACCATCAACACGGATCTGGGACTGGCCTTTCACAGTGATTCCCCCTTCCTGCTCGGGATTCTCGACAAGGCCCCGAATGCCACCGCCAATACCAATGGTTGCGTGATTCCGGCGCGTTCGGAAAACGATACCGCCAACAATCCACACAATCCCATGTACGGTATTTTCAATGCCGGCGCCGACGGCGAACTGCTGTCATTGATTGGCTCTCGCAGCTCCATGTCGGGCGGCAATTCCATGTCCCCGGATGCGTCCATCATTGCCTCAGCCCGCCCCACCAAGGTAGACCGGCGCTCCGATGTCACCGGCCTGGTAGACACCGGCAAACTGGTCGGCCTGCTTGATCAGGCGGATGCGGTATCAGTGATGGAGTCCATCGCCCGCATCAGCCACAAGCGCATTGATCGTATCGACAGCGGCCTTACCGACACCAATCGCCGCGACAACCTGCGCAACCTGTTGCGTTGCGGTTATGTGGAAGCCGCAGACATCACCGACCGCTATGGCGATCCATCGACCCTGGATATCCGCCAGGACATGGACATCCTCGGCATCTTCTCGGACGCCGAACTGAACGACCGGGAGTTTGAAAAAACGGCCTCGGTGATGAAACTGGTGGTCAACGGCTACGCGGGCGCCGGCTGTATCAGCATGGGCGGCTTTGACTATCACACCGGCGAACGGGGAACCGGTGAAATTCGTGACCGCCGTGCTGGCCGCTGCATGGGCGCCTGCCTCGAATACGCTCGCCGCAAGGGAGTGCCACTGATGATTTATGTGTTCAGCGATGGCTCCGTGGCCAGCAACGGACGCATCGATGACTCTGCCGAGGGGCGCGGCAAGGGCGAATGGACTGGCGATAATTCCTCGACCGCAGCGTCCTTCTTTCTGGTCTACGACCCCAATGGCCGCCCCACCCTCAATACGACGGGCGGCACGGCGGAACAACATCAACAGCTGGGCTGGATGCGCCCGGATGCCTCGGTGGAAACCGCTGGCACCCCGGCCGCCAACAACGTGAACCTGCTGGCGGAAACCGTGTGGCTGAACTACATGGCGCTTCATGGTGAGCAAGGTTTGTTCTCGGAGAAGTTCCCCAATCACAGTCTGGGCAACAGCGACTCCATGGACCGGCTCACCGCCTTCGAGCCCATTGTCAGTGGTACCATTACCTGACAACTCCCGTTGGAGCCTTGCTCGCAAAGCGAAGGGGGCAAATCACCCCCGGTGCTTTCTTAACAGGCTGTTGAAAAGCTCGTTAAATCTTCGCTTTGCGAGCAACGCTCCAACTTCCACACACTGGTCCCGGATACACCGATGCATTGCCCCCGTCCGCTTCTGTCACTGCTTGTCTGCCTGCCACTGCTGCTATCGTTCCCCGTACAAGCCGACTGGCAACAACACAGCTGGGATGTGATGGGTACCCGCGCCAGCATCTCCCTGTGGTCCGAGGACGATGCCGCCCCTCTGTTCCAGCAACTGGAAACGGAGATGGAGCGGCTTAACCAGTTACTGTCACCCTGGATAGACGACAGCGAGCTGGCCCGACTCAACCGGCAAGGCCACGAAGCACCGCAAGCCATCAGCCCCGAGTTTTACCGGTTGCTGGAACAATCCCTGCACTACTATCAGCTCACCGGCGGCGCCTTCGACATCACCTTTGCCAGTGCCGGCCACCTCTACGACTACCGGGAGGGCAAGGCGCCCCGTGATCGGGAACTGGAAATAGCCGCCCGACATATCGGTGCCGACCGGATTGAATTGCTCGCCGATAACCAGGTGAAATTTCGCACATCAGGCACCCGCATTGATCTTGGCGGGATCGCCAAAGGCTATGCCATCGACCAGGGGATCGCACTGCTGAAAGCCTCCGGCGTTGAACATGCCTGGCTAGCTCTCGGGGGTGACAGCTATGTGCTCGGCGACCACCGCGGCCGCCCCTGGGAAGTCGGCATTCAGCACCCCCGCGACCAGAAAAAAGTCGCCATGCGCTTACCCATCAGCAACATCGCCATGTCCACATCCGGCGACTACCAGCGCTACTTCATCCAGGAAGGTCGTCGCATCCATCACATCCTGTCACCACAAACCGGCAAGAGCATCGATGGCCTGGCCAGCGTCACCGTACTGGCAAACAACAGTCTGGATGCAGATGCACTCTCCACGAGTGTCTTCGTGCTGGGCGTAGAAAAAGGTCTGGCGCTGATCAACCGGTTAGCAGATACCTCCGCCATCATCATCGACCGCGGCGGTAACGTTTTTTATTCCGACGACCTCACAACACCGCAGTGACGGTTGATTCAACCTACGGGCGAGCGACCAGCCAAGTGCCAGCGCCGATCATGCTGGCGCCAGCCACGAGACTCAGAGGCTGCTGCGAACCGGGATTGCCGTGGCGGGTAATCCGTTCGGCCAGTAACGCATAGACAGCCTTGACTCCACCCACACTGAAAACGGTAATCAGCAGCACCGCGACAAGATCCATCGCATCCGGCGTGTGCATATCCACAAACAGGGGAAACAGGCTGGCGTAGAAAACAATGGCCTTGATATCGCCCAGGGTCACCGCCAGCCCGGCCAGGAAACTGACCGTCTTGCTGCTACCATTGATCGACTCTGCCTTTAAGGCCGTGCCACGGCTGCGGATAAGCGTGATGCCGAACCACACCAACCAGACCCCCGCGGCAATGCGGACCAGTGTGAAAACCCCGCCCAGTTGCTGGGCCAGCTCGGTCATCCCCCACAGGGCAAGCACGGCGAACAGCAAATCCGCCACCACGATACCGGCGGCCACCCAGAGACCGTGAGCTACGCCCAGCCGGGCAGAACGCACCACCACCAGCGCAACGCTGGTACTAGGCAGTGCCGCCAGCACCATCATCACCGGAATCAGTAACAGCAACCCGTATCCATCCATGGTCATGCCCTGCAATTAGCCCCGTTACCTTGTGAACAAGACTCCCACGACATCGTTGCTCTCAACACAACGTCGCGGTTAGAGCCTGGCTTGCAAGGCAAAGAAAACAGCGGCCCTTGTTACTCGACAAGCGGCGCCGAGTCACTTCTCGCCGCCGGCTCACGCCCATTGCGCAACGCCTTGTTATACAGATCCGCCAGGCCTTCATGGGCTGCCGCACTGAAACGCTTCAACCGCTTGCGGGTCACCGTGACCTGCTCAAACGCGGACGCCTGCAGAGAATATTGCTGACGCCGCATCAGCCGCTCGCCGCGCTGCTGTAAACTGGCCAACTCCTGCTCCAGTGCGGGCAGTTCCTGGCGGAAAAAATCCAGGCGCTGGACCCGGTTGCTCGCCACCATTACCCGGCTACGCAATTTTCGGGTCTGGTCCAGCATGGCGCTGATGTCATTCAGTTCCTGCTGGCGTTGCCACTGGCGTGGCACGATATCCTGCTGCATTTCCCACAACAGAACCCCCTTGTAAAAATCCAGCTTGGCGGTCATATCTGGCCGTTTACGTTTGCCCCAACTCCGGGTTTTGCGCTCGGCCTCCTGCTGAGCCTGCCAAAGACGCTGCTCATCGTCAGTGGCAAAAGGCAACGGGTCCTGATCCGATACAGCGGCCCGATAATCACCCTGCAGGCGGGTAAGGCGACCCTGGAAATCCTGCTGTGACAATTCCCGCAGCAGGGCCTGAGCCTGGGGTCTGACCTGCTGATGCTTGCGCTCATGGGCGTCGAGCATGGTCTGCATGGCGGGCAAGGTATTCTGCCATTGGGTCAGCAGATTCCGTTGACGCATCAGCTCATGGTAGTTGTGCCAGCCATGCTGGAATTCCGTGGTGGCAAACCATTCGTAGAAAGTCGGAAAACTCTTCACCCGTTTTGGTAAAAACGGGGGCACCGGGTCCATGGCGGTGGACCAGCGTGGCTCACCGACCATTTCCGCAAACCAGTCACCATTGGCAATGCGCGCCTCCACTTCCAGCAGGTACTCTTCCAGCCCGTCGAAGCGCTCCAGCGCGGTCTGAAAAGCCTGACGAGCGGAACGCTGATCGCCCATCTGTTCGTACAGATAGGGGATCGCCAGCTGCGCTTCCTGCACGGTGGAACGCTGGATCGATTTACTGTCCAGCTGCTGCAGCACTGGCAACGCCCTGCCCGGCTGGTTCTCGATCAGCAGGGCGCGGGCGTAAAGCAGCAGGGAGACATCAGCAAAGGGCCCTTCCAGGCGGGCATCGCGCAACAATTTTAGAGCACGGTCCTCCTGGTCGCTGCGCAGCATGTAAATTGCCAGCGCCAGCATGGCCTTGTCCTTGATCGCGTTCACCTCTGGCGCGCCGGGCGGCATATTGGCCAGCTCCCACAACCATTCCTGGCCCAGACCCGGGTGTTTGCCGTTGATCCAGCTGATCGCCAGGTTATAGCGCAGGTAGGCATTGAGCGGATGATTGGCGGCAAAGGCATCCAGGGATTCCGCCGCTTCTTCATAGCGGCCCAGGCGCATCAGCACCCGCGCCCTCAGGCTGTGGTAAACCTCTTGCAGATCCTCAGGCGGCGGACCGGCCTGTTGCTCCAGGGTTTCCAGCGCACGGGGGTATTTCTGTTGTCGGTAATAAAGTCCGGCAAGATGAATCCAGGCGCGCTGGGCCACTTCACCACTGACCTGCTGGTCCAGCAAGGCACTGAACACCCGCTCGGCATCTTCCGGCATACCGTAGGCGCTGTACATGGCGCCCAGCAGGACTTCCAGGTCCGCCCGGTGCACATCCACCTCGCCCCGCTCCAGGGCCATCTGCGCCCGGGTCAGGGCAGCGAAGTAATCTCCCTGTAGGTACAGATACGCCACTTCCCCATAGGCCAACTCCTGCACCTGATGCGGCTTGTCCAAACGCCCCCAGGCCAGTGAGCTGATCAGCAACAACACCACGCCACACCACTTCAGCATGTTCGCCTCAGCGCCAGTCACGGAACAGGAGACGAGGCTGCTGTTTGGCCTTGTCATCCTCAATATGCAGCTGGACGAAATGGCGGCCATGGCGCTTTTCAAACTGCCCGGTGACACCCCGTCGAATTTCCCTATCTTCAGGCCCCATTCCGGTCACAAAGGCAGTGATTTCGTGCTCGCCGTTTTTCACGTTGGCCAGCGCCAGTCGCTGCACCGCCCCGTTCTTCAAGGCCCGAATTTCCCGCTCGGTGTAAAGGTGGCTGGCCAGTACTTCGCCATCCAGCTCCAGGGTAATGCTGTCCGGCTGGAAGTAATGCCCCACATCCAGGGATACATAGATGCCTACCTGGGTATCGGCAGGAAACAGCAGCTCCTCCTCCAGCAGTAGCAGACGCTTATTGACTTCCAGTACGTCGCGCTTGAAGTCCGCCAGCTCCTGATCCAGCTCGGCCCCCTGAAGCTGGCTGGCAACCAGCATCAACAGCAACACTACTACTTGGCGCATTGCGCTCCCCCAATCCCGATGGTTTTTTGGCAATCTACCATAGCCATGCGACTTTGACTGTTGCGATCGTCACACCTGATCCGCTCTTCACGTTAACTTGTCCGATCAACGGCGATTCTTCGCCCATGACATCCCCATCGCTTCCCTATCCGGTACTGATTACCGGTGCCAGCTCAGGCATCGGCCTGGCACTCACCCGCCTTCATCTGGCGCGCGGAGACCAGGTTATTGCCAGCAGCCGCGATCCTGGCAGCTCGCCATTGGCAGCACTGGCCACCCGGCACGACACGCTGACGCTGGTGGCAGCGGATCTGACCGATCCCCAGGGGCCTGCAGGGCTCGCCGAGGAAATCAAAACGCTCAGCGAGCACCTGTCGAGAGTGATTCATTGTGCCGGTGTGCTACACGACACCAGCCGGAATCTGTCACCGGAAAAACGGCTGGAAGATCTGTCGCTGGAAAACCTGGAATACAGTTTCCGCCTGAACGCCTGGGCGCCGATGCTGCTGGCCCGGAGTCTGCTGCCACAGCTACGCCGACAGCCGGCCACCTTCGCCGTCATCTCCGCCCGGGTGGGCAGCATTACCGACAACCATCTGGGCGGCTGGTACAGCTATCGCAGCAGCAAGGCGGCGCTGAACCAACTGATGCGCACCTTCGCCGTGGAGGCCCACCGCCGGGCCCCTCATCTCACCCTGTTGGCATTGCATCCAGGCACCACTGACACCCCTCTGTCGGCGCCCTTCCAGTCCCGGGTCCCGGAAGAGAAGCTGTTTTCTGCAGACTGGGTGGCAGAGCAATTGACGCTGCAACTGGACCAGGCAATACCGGAACAGAGCGGCAGTTTTATTAACTGGCGGGGAGATCCGCTGCCCTGGTAGCAGATACAAATTTTCCACACTTGTCGCTTGCCATACCCTGCCCGCCCAAGCCACTATCGACGGGCTGATGCACAATGTGTATTGGTACCCATGCCGGCGGCCCGGTCAGGATGCCGCGCCATGCGCGCCCCATCAGGGGCGCGGTGGCGTGGCGGGAGATCGGGCCGTTCGGCATGCACCTATCCCG
>NZ_JABURH010000192.1 GCF_014762765.1 Alcanivorax sp. | reverse complement strand
CCTGTCCAACCCGGTGAGCTGCCCGGTAGGCGATTTGCCCGCCAGCAGCAGCCAGACCGTGAATCTGACCTTCGCCTCTGATACCGGAGAAAACCGGTCAATAACGTTTACCGGTTTCTCCACTAATGGAGATCTGCCAAACGATAACGACAATAGCGCCAAACTGACCCTGCGCTACCCCTCTCCGGCCCCCAGCCCGACCGGAGGCGGCAGCAGTGGCGGCGGAGCGCCGGCCACCCTCACCCTGCTGGCAGGTTTGCTGCTGGTGTTGCGCCGTTTCACGGCTAAAGCACAACATCGTTAGTCCCGCTTTATCCCGCTGGAGCTTTGCTCGCAAAGCGAATAGCCCTTCGCCTTGTGAACAAGGCCCCAACGGGGTCTGGTGCTAGTCGCTAGCGACGAAACTGCGGCAGCGACGCCAGAATATCCAGGGCGTGGCGACGCTTTGCCGGGTCGTACAGATCTACAGTCACCATCAATTCATCAATTTCCACGCTATCCAGCAACTGATCCAGTTGCCCTTCGATAGTGCTGGCGGTCCCCAGCAATTGCAGGGCCAGAAAGCCTCTTACCCCGGCCTCTTCTTCCGGATTCCAATATCCGTCCATGCTTTCCACCGGCGGACGCATCCACAACGGCTGGCCCCGAAACAGGGACAGAATACGCCGATAGCTGGTGGTGGTCAGAAAGCGGGCTTCTTCATCGGTATCCGCCGCCACCGCCGGTACCGCCAGCATGGCGTAGGGCTTCTCCAGTTGGGCCGACGGCTGAAACTGCTTCCGGTAGAGACGCAGCGCCTCACGATAAAGACGCGGTGCAAAATGCCCGGCAAAGGCATAGGGCAATCCCCGCTGGGCCGCCAGTTGCGCACTGTAGAGGCTGGAGCCCAGCAACCAGATTGGCACCTCGGTGCCGGCACCGGGAATGGCGTTGACCGGGCGGGAACGATCCAGCGGCCCCAGCAGCCGCTGCAATTCGGCCACGTCATGGGGGAACTGCTCGGCGCCCAGGCCTTCGCGGCGCAGGGCGCGGCTGGTCATCGGGTCGGTGCCCGGCGCCCGGCCCAACCCCAGATCAATGCGACCGGGGTGCAGGATCTCCAGGGTGCCGAACTGTTCGGCAATCACCAAGGGCGGATGGTTGGGCAGCATCACACCCCCAGAGCCCACACGGATACTGCGGGTCGCATTGGCAATATGGCCGATCAGCACCGAAGTGGCGGCACTGCTAATACCTTCCATATTGTGATGCTCGGCCAGCCAGAACCGGTTGAACCCGAGAGACTCCGCATGGCGGGCATAGGCCACGCTGTTAGACAGGGTCTGCCCGATGGTGTCACCTTCACGCACCGAGGCCAATTCCAGCAGGGAAAACGGCAGGGATGTGGCCACAGAATACTCCTTGATGGCAGACGGAGGTTGCGTCGGCGTTCACACTACCATGCATCAGCGCCGCCATGAATCAGGTTCGCGGCATCCTGCACCACACTCAATCCGCCCCGGCAGCCTGAATAGCCAACACGGGGCTGAGCGTCATCCCTGTAGCGATCATCCCGCCTGCCAGTCCCGTCTTGTTTGCCCCGCCGCCGCCCTATATTCTCCCCGGTTTGCTGATCATTCCGGGGAGAACACCTTGAAGACCACGCCAAGCTACCGTGCCGATATCGAAGGGCTGCGTGCGCTGGCCGTTGTGCTGGTGATTCTCTACCACTATGACGTCCCCGGCATCACCGGCGGTTTCATCGGCGTCGATGTGTTCTTCGTCATTTCCGGGTTCGTGATCACCCAGCTTCTGCAGCGGGCGTTCGAAAAAGGCACCTTCCAGTTCCGTGATTTCTACGCTCGTCGTATCCGCCGACTGGTGCCTCTGTTCCTGCTGGTGTCCACCGTCACCTTCCTGATGATATCGCCCTTCTATATCGGCGATGCCTACTACATCTTTGCCAAGAGCTGGCTGTCATCCCTGGTGGGCCTGAGCAACATTTATTATTTTCAGGAACTGAGCCAGTACTTCGCCCCGGAAACCCGCTCCCTGTCGCTGCTGCACACCTGGTCGCTGGCGGTAGAGGAGCAGTTCTATCTGATCTGGCCCCTGGCCCTGTACCTGGCCTACCGGTTCGGCAAGGGGCGTGACGGCCACTGGCCTTTCCGCATCACCCTGGTAGCCACCTTTGCGCTATCGGTATACCTGGCCGGTGCCTACCCTTCTGCCGCCTATTACCTGCTGCCCGCCCGCCTGTTCGAGTTCATGCTGGGTACCGGCGTGGCCCTGTTCAGCCGTCAGCTTCCGACCCTGAACCGGCCCAGTGCAGAAATACTCGCAGGCCTGGGGCTGGCCATGATCATCGCCACCGGCCTGCTGCTGACCAAACACGATCACTTCCCCGGCTATAACGCCCTGTGGCCCACCCTGGGCACCGCCATGGTGATCTATGCTGGCCTGCACCAGACAGGCACCCTCACCGCCCGCCTGCTCAGTCTGCCGGTGATGGTGTTTCTCGGCGGCATTTCCTACTCCCTGTACCTGTGGCACTGGCCACCGGTGGCGCTGCTGCACTACCAACTGATCGAACTGACCTGGAGCAATCGCATACTGCTGATGGTCGGCGTCGTGGTGCTGTCGTGGCTGAGCTTCCGCTTCGTGGAGAACCGCTACCGGCATCGCCCCTGGAGCTTCAAAAAATCCTTCATGGTGTTCATCTTCGTGCCGCTGCTGATCATCTGGGCCATCCAGTCCACCATCCGCATCGCCGACGACCTGAGCTTCCGCATCCCGGAAGAGCGCCGCGAGCTTTAC
>NZ_JABURH010000172.1 GCF_014762765.1 Alcanivorax sp. | reverse complement strand
CCGAGCTGGGCGCTGCCGGCACGGTGATCCTGGCCTCCGGCACCGGCCTGCCCATTTCCACCACCCACACCCTGGTGGGGGCAATCCTGGGTGTCGGCATGGCTCGCGGCATCGGCTCCCTGAACTTGCGGGTGGTCAGCACCATCTTCACCTCCTGGGTGGTCACCCTGCCGGCCGGCGCCCTGTTGTCGATCCTGTTCTTCTACTTCTTCAAGGGCCTGTTCGGCGCGTAACAACCCAGCCTGAAGAACACAACGCCGCCTTCGGGCGGCGTTTTTGTTTCTGTTGCCAGGCCACCTTCCACAACGCCCCACCGGCACATCTGGCAACCGACGCCCCCCGCTGGCTATACTGATCTGTCAGCCACCAACCACAGAGACATGCCGTGCCCAGCGCCACCCCCGACAATCAGGTCCACTGGTTCCGCAACTCCTCCCCGTACATCAACGCCCACCGGGGACGCACCTTTGTGGTCATGCTTTCCGGCGAACTGCTGGACGGCCCGCGCCTGCCTACCCTGATTCACGATCTGGCCCTGCTCAACAGCCTGGGGATCAAGCTGGTGCTGGTCCACGGTGCCCGCCCGCAGATCAGCGCGCGACTGGCAGAGTCCGGCATCGAATCCACCTTTGAGCAGCACATGCGCATCACCGACAGCGCGGCGCTCAATGGTGTCATGGCGGCGGTGGGTGCCCTGCGCCTGAAACTGGAAGGGCTGTTTTCCATGGGGCTGGCCAACTCCCCCATGTACAACGCCGGCATCCGTCTGATCAGCGGCAACTTCGTCATCGCCAAACCGGTGGGCGTGCGCAACGGCTTCGACTACCAGCACACCGGCGAAGTGCGGCGTATCGAAGTGGATGCCATCCGCCAGCAACTGAGCAATGGCAATGTGGTACTGCTGTCACCGCTGGGTTGTTCGCCCACCGGTGAACTGTTCAACGTGAATGCGGAAGAAGTGGCCTCCACCGCCGCCATCGCCCTGGGCGCCGACAAGCTCATTCTCATGGGCAACGACCTGCGACTCGCGGACAACAACGGCGACATGGTGCGCGAACTCAGCCCGCAACAGGCCGGCAAACTGCTTGCCGACGACCAATTGCAGGACAATGGCGTGGACCGGCAGCTCACCGCCGCCTGTCACGCCGCCAGCAATGGCGTCGGCCGGGCGCACCTGATTGACGCCAACGACGACGGCGCCCTGCTCAAGGAACTGTTCACCCGTGACGGCTGCGGCACCCTGGTCACCCGGGAAACCTACGAGACCCTGCGTGGCGCCCGCATCGACGACGTGGGCGGCATCCTGGAACTGATAGAACCTCTGGAAGCCGACGGCACCCTGGTGCGTCGCTCCCGGGAACTGCTGGAAAACGAAATCCAGCGCTTCGCCATCATCGAGCGCGACGGCATGGTCATCGCCTGCGCCGCCCTGTATCCCTTCCCGGACGACAAGACCGGCGAACTGGCCTGCGTGGCCGTCCACCCCGGCTACCGCAAGGGCGAACGGGGGGCACAGCTACTGGCGTACGTGGAACGGCGAGCCAAAGAACAAGGGCTCACCAGCCTGTTCGTGCTCACCACCCTGACCGCCCACTGGTTTCAGCAGCAGGGATTTGAACTGGCTGGCGTGGAAGCGCTGCCGGGGGCCCGGAAGTCGCTGTATAACTGGCAGCGGAACTCGAAGGTGTTTGTGAAGGGGCTTTAACCAACGCCACCCAGCCCGCAACCAAGCCACCGCACGGTTGGCGTTGGAGCCATGCTCGCATGGCGAAGGGCTCGCAAAGTGTGAACGTTGCTAGCAGGGGCGCCGAAGGCGTCCGCTGCCTTGCCTTGTTATACCTTCAATCAGCTTCAAGCCTGAAGTCTGCCTTAGCTCCAACGACGCCGATGTAGGATCGCAGATTCAGGATGCCGGTTTGGTATTCATGCGACGCCCCAACGCCCGGCTGCTCCACACGTAACAGACCGTCTTCGTTCACCGAAATAATGATTTTAATGTCCAGTTTAAATGGCACGCCGTGAAAGAGCGTTCTGGTAAAAACAAGCTCATCACCTTCTATGTAGCGATGTCCAAGAACAAGGTCACCGCCGCCACTCTTCTGAAAAATGAACACCTGGAACTCAGCGCCCGTGTCGACGTCAATTGCACCAACAAACGCCATTGGTGCCCAGCTTTCCGATGAGGGATCGGTTGAAACGACATGGAAATCGTACTCAACACCTCGACTTTTTATTTCCTCATTTCCGATTAGCTTGTATATCTCGCCAGGATCAGAGGATATAACTTTGCCAAAGGAAGCTGAGCATAAAACCATCAAAATCAAGAACGCAGCTATCCTTGTCATCGTGATCTTCCTGCCCTATGTGTATAACAGTGTATTCAATTGCAGATGCGATATAACACTTTGCTGTATATCCCTGATCAACGCCCATTCAAGAATCACACTAAACCAACAACCAATCAGCAACTTACCCTACAGTCAGGAATAATTCTCAGCTGATTTTTCTTGCACTTGCGTGTTGAACAGGAATTTTTACCCGGACTTTTCTTGCAGTGCCAATCCTGAAAATTCACTTTATCTCAGCAACTTACAAAAATATGTAAGCCATATCCTACATATTCAACTTGCGCGCTGGTGAAAAACGGCGCTGGCGCTCTGCGGGTGAGCGTCTGTATTTCCGGGGCCTGAGCTATTTCGCCATGCAAGCATGGCTCCAACGGTGGACGGGTGATGGGGTCGATTGGTGAAGGCAACCGGGAGTGATTGCGTCGGGTGGGCAAGCTCGGCTCAAGGGAACGCCTGCTCCCCCGCCTCTTCGCCTTGCGAGCAAGGCTCCAACAGTGTGGGTCTGTGGGTTACAATGGCGGGCTTATATCCCGCTATTGAACATTACGAGGTTCCCATGCCGCAGTATCGCTCCCGTACCACCACCCATGGCCGCAATATGGCCGGCGCCCGTGCCCTGTGGCGCGCCACGGGCATGAAGGACGGGGACTTCGGTAAACCGATTATTGCTATCGCCAACTCCTTTACCCAGTTCGTGCCCGGGCACGTACACCTGAAGGACATGGGCCAGCTGGTGGCCGGCGAAGTGGAGAAGGCCGGCGGGATCGCCAAGGAATTCAATACCATTGCGGTGGATGACGGCATCGCCATGGGCCACGACGGCATGCTCTACTCCCTGCCCAGCCGCGACATCATTGCCGATTCCGTGGAGTACATGGTCAACGCCCATTGCGCCGATGCGCTGGTGTGCATTTCCAACTGCGACAAGATCACTCCCGGCATGCTGATGGCCGCCATGCGCCTGAATATCCCGGTGATCTTCGTGTCCGGCGGCCCCATGGAAGCGGGCAAGACCAGGCTGGCCGAGGGCAAGCTGGATCTGGTGGACGCCATGGTGATGGCCGCCGATGACAGCGTGGACGAAGCCACCCTGAACGAAGTGGAGCGTTCCGCCTGCCCCACCTGCGGCTCCTGCTCCGGCATGTTCACCGCCAACTCCATGAACTGCCTGACCGAGGCGCTGGGCCTGTCCCTGCCGGGGAACGGCTCCCTGTTGGCCACCCATGCGGATCGCCGTGAGCTGTTCCTGGAAGCCGGTCGTCGCATCGTCGATGTGGCCAAGCTGTACTACGAGCAGGATGTGGAGGCAGTTCTGCCGCGCAATATCGCGTCCTTCAAGGCCTTCGAGAACGCCATGAGCCTGGATATCGCCATGGGCGGCTCCACCAATACCGTGCTGCACTTGCTGGCCGCCGCCCTGGAAGGCGAAGTGGACTTCACCATGGCCGATATCGACCGCCTGAGCCGCAAGGTGCCCTGCCTGTCGAAAGTGGCCCCGGCCACCCAGAAGTACCATATGGAAGACGTGCACCGGGCCGGTGGCGTGATGGGCATTCTCGGCGAACTGGACCGGGCCGGCTTGCTGCACCGGGACATTCCCATGGTGCACTCCGCCAGCGTGGCGGAAGCGCTGGAGCACTACGACATCATGCGCACCAGCGACGAAGGTGTGAAAAAAATGTTCACCGCCGGCCCGGCGGGGATTCCCACCCAGACCGCGTTCAGCCAGGACACCCGCTGGGACAGCCTGGATGATGACCGGGAAAACGGCTGTATCCGCAACTACGAGAACGCCTACAGCAAGGACGGCGGCCTGGCGGTGTTGTATGGCAACATCGCCGAGCGCGGCTGCATCGTGAAGACCGCCGGAGTGGACGAGTCCATCCTGACCTTTACCGGCCGTGCCCGGGTGTTCGAATCCCAGGATTCTGCCGTGCGCGCCATCCTCGGCGACCAGATCGTGGCCGGGGACGTGGTGGTGATTCGTTATGAAGGGCCGAAAGGTGGCCCGGGCATGCAGGAAATGCTCTACCCCACCAGCTACCTGAAATCCAAGGGCCTGGGCAAACAGTGCGCCCTGCTCACCGATGGTCGTTTCTCCGGCGGCACCTCCGGCCTGTCCATCGGCCACGCCTCTCCGGAAGCGGCGGAAGGTGGCGCCATTGCGCTGGTGGAAGAAGGCGACACCATCGCCATCGACATCCCCAACCGCACCATTAACCTGGACATTTCCGATGAGGAACTGGCCCACCGCCGCAGCAAGATGGAAGCCCGCGGCAAGCTGGCCTATAAACCCATGGAAATGCGCCCGCGCCGCGTTTCCACCGCCCTGAAGGCCTATGCGGCCCTGACCACCAGCGCCGACCGCGGTGCCGTGCGGGACCTGAGCCAACTCAACAAGTGACCGATCCGGGCGGCCTTCAGGCCGCCCTTTTGGTTGGCCCCTCTTGCCATCCGCCCCCGCCGGTTTCATGACCGTTGCCGCACCCCGGTAGACAGGGTGTTGCCACACGGCGCTTTCTGAACAAGTATCGTAGGCGTGTTTTCCCGTCGGCGACCCCGGCCTGTGCCCACTTACGAGGAGCACTCTGTTAATGAGTCTGAGACAACGTTTGATGCCACTGGTGGCCAAGCTGATCACCAGCGAACGCCTGCAACAATGGCGACGGGCCTTTCGCGAATCGCGCCGCAAGCTGCAACGGCGCCCTCATCAGGCGGTGTTCTACTTCCGCATTGATGACCCTTATTCCGTGTTGATGGCCCAAGTACTGCCCCGCTTTGCCCGCCACTTCGGCATCACGATTACCCCCCGGGTCATGCTGTATCTGGATCAGCAGATGTACCCGGCGGCAGACATGCTGGAAGAACTGGCCCCCCGCGACGCCACCCAGCTGGCGCGCCTGCACGACCTGGACTTTCCCCGCAACTGGCAACTGCCGCCCCGGGAAGTGAGCCTGGCAGCGACACGCTGCCTGCTGAAACACGAGGGTGACGAGCGTTTCTGGAGCCTGGCCGCCGCCCTGGCCGATGCCCTGTGGCGCAACGACCACGACAGACTGGAAGACCTGCTCACCGAA
The DNA here is from genome assembly GCF_014762765.1 of Alcanivorax sp. GTDB lineage: Bacteria > Pseudomonadota > Gammaproteobacteria > Pseudomonadales > Alcanivoracaceae > Alcanivorax. The sequence continues at coordinate 13,642 of NZ_JABURH010000172.1, read as the reverse complement.
CACGGCCAGATGCCCGCCGACCGGGCCCAGCTGGCCCTGGAAGCCCGTCGCGATCAGTTCCTCAAGGACGGCCACTACCTCACTGGCACCCTGCATTATGAAGGCGAGTGGTACTGGAGTGTGGAACGGCTGGACCACCTGGCCCACCGCCTCAACGACCTGGGGCTGGGCAGCGCGGACTGGCCGCTGCCCTACGGCCGCGCCAAGCGGGCCCGCCTGAAAGACGTGCCGGAGGGCCTGAAAGGCAAACCGCTGGTGCTGTTCTTTTCTTTCCGCAGCCCCTACTCCTATCTGGCCCTGGCCCGCACCTATGCCATGGCGGACCACTACGGTCTGAACCTGAAGATCCGCCCGGTCCTGCCCATGGTCATGCGTGGGCTTTCCGTCCCCAAGGCCAAGCGTTTCTACATTCTCAAGGACGCCGCCCGGGAGGCCCGACTGCACAAGGTGCCGTTCGGCAAGGTATGCGATCCAGTGGGGGCCGGTGTGGAACGCTGCATGGCTATCTGGCCTTTCGCCGAAAAGGAAGGTCGTCTGCGTGAATGGCTGCGCGCCGCCGCCACCGGCATCTGGAGCCAGGGCATCAATGCCGCCACCGACAACGGCCTGAAGTTCCTGGTGGAAAATGCCGGGCTGGACTGGAACCGGGCCCGCCGCTGGCTGGATGACGACAGCTGGCGCGATCGCGCGGAAGACAACCGCAACGCCATGATGGCCGCCGGCAGCTGGGGCGTTCCCAGCTTCCTGACCGAAAAGACCATGGTCTGGGGCCAGGATCGTTTTGCGGTGATCGAACAGTGCCTGCTAGCCTCACAGGCCGATGACAAGGACTGAGATAGCCTCAGCTTCATTTCCGTAGGAGCGGCGCTCGAGCCGCGAAGCCGTTTCCGAAAAGATCTCTGGGCGCTTCGCGGCTCGAGCGCCGCTCCTACGGCTTATAAAAACCACGGAGAATCACTATGACCCTTGCCTACTGGTGCGTGCTTGCCGCCATTTTCCTGCCTTACCTGAATACGGCTCTGGCCAAGTTCCAGGGCGGCTTTGGCCCGAAACAGAACCATAACCCCCGGGAATTCCTGGAAACCCTGGAGGGCAGCCGCAAGCGGGCCCACTGGGCGCAGCAGAACAGCTTCGAGGTGACCCCCGCCTTTGCCGCAGCCGTGATCATTGCCCACCTTGTGCAAACCGCGCCCCAGGGCACCATCGACGGCATCGCCCTGGCGTTTGTGGTCAGCCGAGTCATGTACACCGTCTGCTATATCGCCGACTGGGCCAGCGCCCGCACCCTGGTATGGGCCTTCGGCATGGGCTGTATTGTGGCGCTGTTCGTTGGCGTTGGGGCATAAAGAGCAGGCAGTTGATAATTGAGAATGAATAATTGATAACTTAAAACCCTGAAAACCACCCAATCCTCACTGGAGGTGGTTTTCGTTATCAATTCTCAATTTTCCATTATCAATTCATCATTCGTGCTCCAACACTTCACCATCACCGTCAACGGTAAGGGAAACTTCCCCTGCCGCCCTGACCAGACCATCGTCGAGGCCGGCCAGCAAGCTGGCTTCGGCTTTCCGGTGGCTTGCCGTAACGGTGTCTGTGAACGCTGTATGGGAACGCTTCAACGCGGACACGTTCAGCAAAGAAACCACACCATTCATGCGGGCGATGCCAATAGCACCCAGGTGTTATACTGCGTCGCTCAGCCACTCAGCGACTGTGAGATAGATGTGTCCGAGGTGACCGCTCCCGGCGAACTGCCGAGCCATGAAGTGCATTGCCAGATTCAGCAGATTGAAGCGCTCAACCATGACGTTAGCCGGGTCTGGTTGCAGCTGCCCGCCGGCAAGCGGGTGCTGTGGCATGCCGGGCAATACATGATGCTCAACCTGAACGGCGAGGGATTTCCCTTTTCCATCGCCAACCACTGCGATGGCCGCCGTCTGGAGCTGCACATACGTCATGGCGACGACAACAGTGCCGCCCAGGACATCATGGCTTACCTGGAATCGGCCAGCACCGTCAGCGCCACCCTGCCCGCCGGCATGCGCTTTATCGACAGCGCCCCGGAGCAGCCAGTGTGGTTTATCTGTGGCTCCACCGGTTTTGCCCCGGTTAAAGCCATGGTCGAGCGCCTGATCGCCCTGGATTTCGATCATCCGGTACGCCTGTTCTGGGGCGCCCGCACCCCGGAAGATCTCTACCTGCCGACACTGCCGGCCCAGTGGAAGATGGCGCTGAAGGACTTCGATTTCACCACCGCCCTGTCCGACATCCGCCACCCGGACCACGCCGAAGGCCTGGTGCATGAGGCAGCGCTGGCGGCCCTGAACGAACCCGAGTTACCGCTGTTCTATCTGGGCGGCTCCCCCCCCATGGCCTGGGCGGTGTTCGATGCGTTGGTGGAAGAAGGCGTGCCCGCCGACAATATCCACTGCGACGTGTTCGATTACGCGCCCAGGGATTAGCCGCAAGCTTCAAGCTACAAGCTGCAACGCGGGGTTCGGCTCGTGCTAATCGGCAAGGCCTGGGCCTCGCGCAGCAAGCCTGTTCGGTCATGCCGCATCGAGTACCCGCTACAAATCGCGGCCAAAACGCGCCCGGACTGGCAACAACCACGCCCGCGTTGTAGCTTGTAACTTGCCGCTTGTAGCTGATTCCAAAGGAAAGGATGCGATGGCGCAGGATTCTCCGCCCACAGCGCATAGCCAGACATTGCTTCTGCCTTGCCACGAATGCGACCTGGTCTGCGACATAGACCTTGGCGAGAGCAGTGGCTGGCTGCAATGCCCCCGCTGTCGGCACCCTCTGATGCGCCAGGCACAGAGCGATCAGCTGACTCCCGCGCTGGCCTTTACCGCGCTGATTCTGCTCGGCCTGTCGCTGCTCTTCCCTTATATCGGTTTCGAAAAAAATGGCATCGAGAGAGCCATGACGGTGACTGATGCCGCCTGGGAACTGGCGGTCTATCACCACCCATCACTGGCCGTCATCGTGATCGCTACCATCATCGTGATCCCGGCTCTCTATCTATTGTCAATTTGCTGGATACACCTGAGTCTGTCCGCCCGCCGTCATCTGCCCGGCAGCCTGTTGTTGGCCCGCTGGCTGCCCCGCATGCAGCCCTGGATGATGGCGGATGTGTTTGCCATCGCCGCCCTGGTGAGCCTGGTGAAGATCGTCGCCATGGCCCATATCCAGCTACTCTCCGCCTTCTGGACCTTCTCCGGCTACGCCCTGTTGCTGCTGATTACCGTTACCCGCATGAATACCGTGAGCCTGTGGCAGCGGCTGCTGGGCAACCTGCAACAACCCGACAGTGCCCGCAGCGGGCTCACCGCCCGCAGCCAGGGTCTGATCGGCTGTCAGTGGTGCGGGCAACTGCAAGCCCTGGGCAATCACCATTGCCAGCGCTGCCACAGCACCCTTCACGGCCGCCACCCGCTGACCCTGCAGCGGGTCTGGGCCCTGTTGATCACCGCCATCCTGTGCTGCTTTCCCGCCCACCTGTTTCCGATTATGACCACCACCAGCCTGGGCCAGAACGAACCATCCACTATCATCGCCGGCGTCATGCTGTTCCTGCGCCACGGCGACTGGCCCATTGCCCTGATCATCTTTACCGCCAGCGTGCTGGTGCCGTTCGGAAAAATTCTGGCGCTGGGCTGGCTATGCATTGCCAGCCGCCGACGCGACACCCTGGATATGAAGAACCAGATGGCGCTCTACCGGATCACCGAATGGGTGGGGCGCTGGTCCATGATCGATGTGTTCGTGGTGGCCATCATTGTCGCCCTGTTCCAGATGGGCAATATTCTTACCGTGACCCCCGGTGTGGGTGGTGTGGCCTTTTCCGCTGTGGTGATATTTACAATGCTGGCCGCCCACCAGTTTGACCCGCGCCTGATCTGGGACCAGCAGCAGAAGCTGCCCCCCAACACACAACCGGAGCATCAGCCTTGAGTGACACCCAAGCCGAACCCCGCCGCACCCGGCTTTCCGCCGTCTGGCTGATCCCTCTTGCTGCCGCCCTGATCGGCCTGTGGCTGGTGTTCAGTTATCTCTCCAGCCAAGGGCCGGTGATCACCCTGAAACTGGCGGATGCAGAAGGCATCAACGCGGGCAAGACACCGGTAAAAACCCGCAATGTGCAGGTCGGCCTGGTAGAGAGCGTGAGGCTGTCGGATGACATGAGCCACACCCTGCTGACCGTACAGATGCAATCAGATACCGACCGCATGTTGGCCGAAGACACTCGTTTCTGGGTGGTAAAACCCCGTATCAGCCGGGAAGGTGTGAGCGGACTCAACACGGTGCTGTCCGGCTCCTACATCGAGCTGATGCCCGGCGAAAGCGGCAAGAAGGGCAAACGCTTTCAGGTACAGGACACACCACCGCCGGAAAAAACCGGTGCCGGTCTGTTCCTGAAACTGGTCAGCGACGCAGGCACCAATGTGGACGTAGGTGACCCGGTGAACTTTCGCAGCCTGAAGGTGGGCCGGGTGGTGGAAACCCGCTTCAACGCCGCCGACAAACGCTTCCATCACCGTATCTTTATCCAGAAACCCTACGACGTGCTGGTCTCGGACAGTAGCCGCTTCTGGCAGGTCAACGGCCTGGGCTTTCAGCTCGATGCCCGGGGTTTCCAGGCTCAGATCCATTCCCTGGAAGCCCTGATCGGCGGCGGCATCACCTTTGCCGTGCCTGATGGCAACATGCGCGCCGGCGATCCGGTAAAAGACGAACGGGAGTTCACCCTGCACAACGATGAAGAGAGCGCACGACGGGCCCTCTACACCGACACTCTGGATTACGTGTTGCTGGTGGAGAGCAGTGTGCGGGGCCTGAAAACCGGCGCCCCGGTGGAGTATCGTGGCATCCGTGTAGGCACCGTGGAACAGGTGGCCTGGGGCTTTGCCCAATCCGGCCCGGACACTATCAGCAGTGCTCCCATTCCGGTGCTGATACGCCTGGAACCCCAGCGCATCACTCACCAGAGCCGGGAAGATACACAGCGCTGGCGCCAGGAAATCGATCGCATGATTGATGATGGTCTGCGCGCCAGCCTGAAGCCGGGCAACCTGCTCACCGGCTCCCTGTTCGTGGACCTGGATTTCCATGCCGACACGCCCGCCGGCAGCAGTGGCGAACGCTATGCGGATGTGGCCGTTTTCCCCACGGTCGACAGCGGCGGCATCAGCAAAATTGAGGACCAGATCCAGCAACTGCTGGACACGCTCAACGACCTGCCCATGGAGTCCATCGCCGGCAACCTGAACCGCAACCTGGATAACCTGGCCGACGCCACCCGGCGCCTGGACACCCTGCTCGCCAACCCGGCGCTCAATGCCCTGCCGGAACGACTCACCGGCACCCTGGGCGCCCTGGAGGGCACTCTGCAGGGCTGGCAGTCCGGCGGTGAGGGCTATCAGCAGCTGCAAGGCACCCTGCAGAAGCTGGACCGTCTCCTGAATGAAGCGGAGCCATTGCTGGATACCCTGAACCGGCAACCCAATGCCCTTATCTTCCAGCGCCAACCGGCCCCCGACCCGCAACCCAGAGGCCCCCGCCCATGAAATCTGTCCTCATTCCCGGCCTGCTGGCCGCCCTGATGACGTTGCTGAGCGCCTGCAGCCAGACCCCTCCGGCACCGGCGCCGGATTACCTGCTACCGGGCGCCAGCCACAGCGGCCACACCCCGCTGCGGATTCACGTGACCCTGGCCAGCTACCTGGACCAGGGCGGCATTGTGTTGCAACTGAGCAATACCGAGCTGCACGTGGCTCGCCAGCACCGCTGGGCCGAACCGCTGGGCTCACAATTGCAGCGGGCGATGGCGTCGACGCTGGCAAGCCAGGCAACACTCCCGGAACAGGGAAAACTGGCACTACAAATCAGCCGCTTTCAGGGCGTGCAGAACGATGAGGGTGACGTAGCCATGATCACCGGCACCTGGCAGTTCAGCGCAGAAGAACAAACCCGGCAGGGAAAAATTGACTGGCAGGGACCAATAAACGGCGAAGGCTATGCGGCGCTGGTTGAAGCCCTGGATCAGGGCTGGCAGGAAGTCGGCCGGGCCATCACCCTGGCCCTGAAATAAGGCGCCACACGGTATCGCAAGGGCCCGACAGGTTTTGTAGGAGCGCCGCTTGAGGCGCGAACAGCATTAGAAGCGAGTCACGAGGTTAGAGTTTCGAAAATCGTTTCGTCCCTCGTAACTCGACCCTTTTCGCGCCTCAAGCGGCGCTTCTACAGCAAAAAGGCCGCACCCGGATTCCCCGGCGCGGCCTTTTGATTTTCGTTTTCCAATACCGCTCTACAGCGACTTCTCCGGCATCGGCAACGCGGGCAACTGCCCTTCCAGTTGCTGCAAGCGACGCTCGAACGCTTTCTGCGCCTTGCTGGAATCTCCCAGCGCCTGATACAAGCGTGACAACTCGGCCAGCGCTGTCGCGCTCTGGCTGGAGTTCGCGGCGGCTTCGAAAAAACCCTGTGCCTTACCCCACAGGCGGGCCTTGAGAGCCACCCGACCCGACGTAATCAATACCGCCGCATTACCCGGTCGCTCTGCCAGCCAACCTTCCAGTACCTGTAGCAAATCATCCGGGGAAATATCGTCGATGGCTTCCAGCACCGGCGGCAGGCGGTCGTCCCACTGCTGACTCAACTGCTCACGGACCAGATTCAAGGCCCCCTTGCCACCGCCCAGCTGAGCCAGGAAACCGGTGTAACGGGCCACCATGGCCGGATCATTCTTGAGATGCACCGGCACATCCTTCCACAGCTTGCGCAGTTCCTCGCGACGACTGTCGGCGTCATTGAAGCCGGGCTTGCGCGCGGTTTCCTGCAGCAGTGCCAACCAGGCACGGCGTTCGCGACGGGACTCCTTGCCCTCGCCAAAGGCACGCTTGAGACGCGGCATCAGCGCACACAGGGCCGGCCAGTCCTTCTGGCTTTCCAGCACCTCCGCATAGGTACGCAGAATGCGCTTGTTACGCGGCGCCAGGTCCGCCAGCACCTTCAGTTCCTGGCGAGCTTGTTCCGGATAGCCATCGTCCAGGGCGAAACGGGCCTTCATCAGCCCCGCTACCAGCCGACCGCGACGGTCGCTACTGGCGTTTTCCAGATACCGCTGACTGGCCTCTACGTTATCCTGTTCCTGGGCCGCTTCTGCGGCCAGCAGCCAGGCAAGCAGGGGCCAGTCGCCGTCTTCACCGGCGGCAACCAGCAGCCGCTCGGCCTTTTCCTGCTCCCCATCCACCAGCTGCAGAAGACCACTGCGCAGACGCCGTGCTGCCACCGCTTTTTTCCAGCGACGGGTAGCACGAACCGGCTCCAGCACATTCCAGGCCGCATTGCCGAGCAGGGTGAGAATCACAATGGCTACCACCGCCAACAGTGCCGCCAGCACCACAAAGCCCAGGGTGGTATCCATGGAAAAATCATCGCGGATCACCAGCACATAGCCGGAGTCCGCCGCCATCCAGCGCCCCAGCGCCAGAGCGGCAACCAGGGCGATGACGATCAGCAGGGCGACTTTTTTCATGCACCGCCCTCCTTGCGTTTCAACTCTTCAATGGCCGCCAGCCCCGCACCAATTTCCGGCAGGGCCTGGGCAACGCTGCTGCCACCCAGCTCTTTCAGGGCCTTGCGCATCTGCGCCGCCCGCGGCTCATCCTCACGGAACCACTGAGCCAGCGTGGTACGCGCATTATCCAGTGCCTGCTGGTACGCCTTGGCACGGCCCTGCATCAGGGCCAGTTGTGCCTGCTGCAGACTGCCATCCAGAGTGAGCCGTACCAGGGACGCCTGTTCTGCAGACAACGGCAGGGGCACAGCGCCTTCATGGTGGCGCACATTGATGGGCAGACGGTCGAGCACGTCCTGCCACCAGGGCTGACTCACGTCCGGCATATCCCGTTCGGGAGGAGCTTCCTCCACTGGCACTGCCAGCTCAGCGGTAATCTGACGCAGGGCGCCCAGGCGCAGCACCATGCCCTGCACATCCACCTGACCGGCACCACTGAGTTTTTCCATGTCCATGGCCAGCGCCTGGCGGGCCGGCAACACTTTAGGATCGTCGAGGCGAGCCAGGGTTTCATCTGCAGCCTTCAGCAAGCGCCGCGCTGCAGACGCATCCTGGGTCAGCAGCAACCGCTGGCTGGCCAGGCTGGCCAGTGCCCGGGCCTCGTTGACCAGCCACAGGGTTTGCCCACCGCTTTGCATGTCGGCCAACACTGCACGGTCCTTGACCATGCGGGCGGACAGCTCAGCCTGCTTTTTCTCGAAGGAGGACAGTGCACCCTGGACCTCACTGCGCTGGCTGGCCATGGCCGCTTTCAATTCGCTGATCTGACCGGCAAGACCGGCTTTTTCCTTCTGCATCTGTTGGAACTGTTGCCAACCCCACCAGCCACCGGCCCCCAGGGCCGCCAGAACCACCAACACCACCAGTACTACCCAGACGCTCTTGCCTGTCTGGCGGGAATAAAGACGTTCCTGCGTCATGTCAGCTCCATGTTCTGATTATCTGGCACCCCCAAACGGGCGATCCGTAGAGCCTATTTAGGATCTATACGCAGCCGCGTTGCCGCTGAAAATGGCGCCAGGCCGCAGGGCCTGACGGGTCAAGTTCAAGGTTCACAACACCGCATGGCGCCATTTTCAGCGGCAACCCGAAGGGCCGCGCCCTTTTACCGCCAGCCAGTGAATGCGCTTGCTTATATCAAACGACTGCACCACACAATCGCATTCACGGCCCGACCAAAAAACAGATTCCGGCGCGGCTGCGTATAGATCTTAAATAGGCTCTCAGCGAAAACCTTAATTGGGGCTGCGCTGAGTGTCCATTAAACAATGTAATAGGGAAGGCAAACAGGGCATGAAATCGCGAGATAAATTACAAAACACTACCTTGGCGATATGAATAAATCAGTCATTCATGTTCTTTATGAAGAAGGCAGAGTGACCAGCATGTCTTCATCATGGGCACTGGCCGCCACTCGCACTGGACCGGCATGTTCCGCCCGGATATGAGAGGCCACCCGCTCGCCGGCAGCTATCACCCCGACGCCAGGTGGGATTTTTTCGCTGATCGCCTGCCAGCTTTCCACACTGGTCACCATGACCCAGTCGCATGACTCGGGGCAATGGAAATCGGCGCTGGGCAAACGACGGTAAAACGGCAGGGTGACAACCTCCGCGCCGCGCTCGGCAAGGGTTTGCGCCAGCAACTCCCGACCGCTTTCACCGCGGCACAGCAGCACTTTCTTTTCCGCCAGTTGTTGCAGGCAAGGCAGGGCTAATACCGCTTCGGAATTGAACCCGCCGTCGGGAACCGTGGGCTGCAGATCCCAGCGGCTGATTTCCGCCGCAGTAGCCTGACCCACCGCCAGCCAGTGAACCCCCACCGGCCACTGGGGCCACAAATCCGCCATGGCGGCCAAAGCCAGGCGGGCGGCATTACTACTGGCAAAGAAAACGGCGTGGAAAAGGTCCAGGTCCATGAGAACCCGGCGGCTAGCATCGCTGACCGGCAGCGGCTCGATATGCAGGGCCGGGCTATGCAGCGGCTGATACCCGGCATCACGAAGAGCATCCATTAACGCTTGCTGCTGCCCCAGGGGACGGGTAACCAGCACCTGCATGATGATCAGCTCCGCTCGTAGAGCGCCTTGAGAATGACATCGGCCCCCTGGGCCAGCAGTTGCTCGGCAATCTCTACACCCAGCTCCGCGCCGCGCTCGCGGGGAGCACGACCTTCCGCGCGCAACACCTGCTTGCCGTTTTCTTCGGCAACCAGGCCACGCAACCAGAGCTGATTATCTTCCAGCAGGGCAAAACCAGCGATGGGCACCTGGCAGCCACCTTCCAGGCGCCGGTTCATGGCTCGTTCCGCCACCACCCGGTCCCAGGTGTCTCGGTCGCTGAGCGGGCTGAGCAACTCGATGGTTCGGGCATCGCCATCGCGGCATTCGATGCCGACCGCGCCCTGCCCCACCGCTGGCAGGGATTCCTCCGGGGGCATTTCGTAACGGATCCGCTCGTGCATCTCCAGACGCTTGAGACCGGCAGCGGCCAGGATAATGGCGTCGAACTCGCCGGCATCCAGCTTGCCCAGCCGGGTCTGCACATTACCGCGCAGGCTTTTCACCACCAGGTCCGGCCGATTGGCCTGCACCTGGGCCTGACGGCGCAGGCTGGAAGTACCCACACAGGCTCCGTGGGGCAAGGAAGACAGGCTGTCATGGTGATTGGAAACGAAGGCATCACGGGGATCTTCCCGCTCACAGATCACCGGCAGCGCAAAGCCTTCCGGCAATTCCATGGGCACATCCTTCATGGAATGCACGGCAATATCCGCACGGCCGTCCATGATTGCCTCTTCCAGCTCCTTCACGAACAGGCCCTTGCCGCCAATCTTGGCCAGCGGGGTATCGAGAATCTTGTCCCCCTGGGTCTTGATACGCACCAGCTCCACGCTCAACCCCTCGTGCAGACTTTCCAGGCGCTGCTGAACGTATTCCGCCTGCCAGATGGCAAGGGGGCTGGAACGGGTGGCGATACGCAAGACTTCGCGGGACATGGGAGATCCTGTGGTTCTGAAATGAGGAGGACAGTTTACAGGAAAAGCGGCATCAAGCTTCAAGCCACAACACGCCAGAAAGGGTGTTGTGATTTTAAACCACAGGGGCCGCGCCCAGACTCTGGACGCGGCCCCTGTGCTGAAGATCAGTCAGGCCTCTGTGCCGCGTTGTAGCTTGCGGCTTGAAGCTTGTAGCTGCTTTTTTCAGTTGCCGTAAACCACCACGGTAAACTCCGCCAGAACCCCGAAGAAGTTCTGGGACTCGTAATCCACGTGATGGATCTCGGTAATGCCACCGTTGCGGGCAGCGGTCTGAATGCTGGCGTCGCCGGAGGCGATGATGCCGAGAATCGAGCGGGTGCTGGCCCGGCCAACCCGGGTGGGCTTCTCGGTGGAGGCGGTGGCGGTAAGAGGCGCTTTGACATTGCCGTAGAGCAGACCGGTGACCGGCATGGTGGCAGAAGCACAACCGCTCAGTGCTGCGGCGCTGACCAGCAGAAGAAGAAGCTTTTTCATGGCAGGTTTCCTGTTCTTGTTATTTGATCGCTAGAAACATGGGGAGGCTCAAGGCTAGCACGCCCGTGAACCTCTGTTAACGACTACAGATTCTGCAGCACTCGACGCAGCCCTGCCACATGGCGGCGGCTGACAGTGAGTCGTTCATCAATGCCGCGCAGGCGTACCTGATGGTGGCCGGCCGTAGCCATTTCCATACCTTCGATAAACTTCAACGCTACCAGGGCATTACGGTGGATGCGCACAAACTGGTCACCGAATTCAGTCTCCAGCTCCTTGAGAGTTTCGTCGATCAGAACTTCGCCCTCGCCGGAGCAGACGGTTACATACTTCTGGTCGGCCAGGAAATAACGCACCTCATCCACCGGCACCAGCTCCAGCCCGCGATGGGTGCGAGCGCTGATGTGTCCACGGCGGCGGGGTTTTTCCTCACTGACTTCCTTGCCGATTTCCGCCAACTGCACCCGGTTCAGCGTGCGCGCCTTGCCCAGAGCCGTTGCCAGATCATCAGCACTGACCGGCTTGAGCAGATAATCCACCGCATGGACCTTGAAGGCCTGCAGGGCGTGCTCATCATAGGCGGTGCAGAAGATCAGCGCCGGAGGGTTATCCATTTTGCTGAGATGCTCGGCAGCTTCCATGCCATCCATTTCCGGCATGCGAATATCCATGAGGATCACGTCCGGCCTGGTGGCCTGGGCCTGCTCAATGGCTTCCCGGCCATTGGCCGCTTCTGCCACCACTTCAACCCCGTCGGCTTTCTCCACCAGCCGCTTGAGCCGGTCCCGTGCCAGTTGTTCGTCATCACACACAAGCACCCGCATAATTCCCATCCTTTTTATTTCAGCGGATATCGGATTTCTATCTCGTATTCTTTTTGTTGCGGTCGGGATTCAACCGCCACCTCGTCACCATACAGCGCCTCCAACCGGTGACGAATATTCTCCAGTGCCATACGGTTCCCCTTGTGGTGCCCATCGCCTTCCGGCTTTGGGTTACTCACCGACAGCACCAGCTCGCCATTTTCTGCCAGAGCCCGGATAGTCACCACACCACCTGCAGTTAATGGCTGTATGCCATGATAAATGGCATTTTCGAGCAAGGGTTGCAAGGTTAACAGCGGAATCATCACGCTTTTTGCTTCCACGCGAATATCCCATTCCACCTGTAAACGCTCGCCCATGCGCAGCTGCTCAATATGAATATAGCGCCGACACAGCTCCAGTTCCTCATCCAGCGTTGCTTCGTTGCCAATATTCTTCAAGCTGGCACGGAACAGCACCGACAGGTCCTCCACCACTTGCTCGGCGGCATCCGGATCTACCGCGATCAGGCTGGCGATGATATTCATGGAATTAAACAGGAAATGCGGACGAATCCGCGACTGCAGAGCCTGGATACGCGCCTGCAATTCCGCCTGGCCCTTCTGGCGCAGTTGCTCCTGCACATAGAAATAGCGCATGACCAGGCCAGCGATAATGGCGGCGATCAGGCCGTTGACCAGGATTTCCATGGTCCACAGGGCGCCCGGCATCAAGTTGCCGGTGACCCACCCCATCACCAGAGCGGCCACCACGCTGAACAGCAGGGTATCAATCACCACCAGCAGTACCACCGCTACCGCTGCCACCGCGGGGGCCAACCGATTGAGCCGCGGGCGTAGCTGGCAGACCAGCGCCGCCGAGGTAAGTCCCACCCATTGCACAAACAGAGAGGTAATTGCCAGGCGGCCCATGCTGAAATCACTGTAGTAGGTGGCCACCAGGTTGATCACCAGAGCCATAAGCTCGGCCACCACCACCACCACCAGCACCGCGCGGGTGCTGCACAAGTCGGGCAGGAAACTTGAATTGGGCTGGTCGTCCGTGGCCGCCATTGAATCTCCGGTCAGTAAAAATCACTAGTTACAAGCAGTTATACATTAAGCGAGCACATCACCCAAGCAATACCAGCAGGGCTAATGTTCAGGGGCTCCCCGGTCCCTGCTATACTGCGCGCCTCGCAAATCCGGCTTTATGCATGGGAACCGTACGATGACCGACAAGCAGCAGAACAAACTCTGGGGCGGCCGCTTCAGCGAATCCACCGATCAGTTCGTTCAGGAATTCACCGCCAGCGTGAATTTCGACCGGCGCATGTACCGCCAGGACATCTTCGGCTCCCAGGCTCATGCCACCATGCTGGCAGAAGTGGGCGTGCTCACCGATGAGGAGCGCGACGCCATCATCAATGGTCTGGCGGAAATCCAGAAGGAAATCGAAGCCGGTGAATTCCAGTGGTCCGTGGCCCTGGAAGACGTGCACATGAACATTGAAGCGCGGCTCACCGACAAGATCGGCATCACAGGCAAGAAGCTGCACACCGGCCGCAGCCGTAACGACCAGGTGGCCACCGATATCCGCCTGTGGCTGCGTGACGAGATGCTGATTCTGGAAGAGCAGTATCTGCACCTGATGACCGGCCTGCTGGACCTGGCCGAGCGTGAAGCCGCCACCATCATGCCCGGCTTCACCCACCTGCAGACCGCCCAGCCGGTGACCTTCG
>NZ_JABURH010000066.1 GCF_014762765.1 Alcanivorax sp. | reverse complement strand
CGATATCGTTTTTCATAACCTTGCCCTCGATCACATCAACCGTGGCGAAGTGCTTGTTGATGATACTGTCGTTTTCGAGTCACGCCCGATCTGACAGGCCGGCAATAGCGACCGGAATGCCGACTGCATCAACATAAGTAATGCCTAGTGTAATCAAGTTAACTGGCCCCCCCTGTCAGCCAGATGACCCAAAAATTACATTAATGTAATCTGTGTGTAATCTTGCTGTGGGGAATAACCCGTTAGGTTGAAACAAAATGTGGAGGGCGAGACATAGATGCGACTACTCGTGGTCGAGGACGAAATCAAAACAGGCGACTATTTGCGCCAAGGACTGGCTGAAGCTGGATTTCAGGTTAGTCTGGTGCGCAATGGTCTCGATGGCCACCATCTGGCGATGACCGAGTCCTTCGACTTGATCGTGCTGGATGTCATGCTGCCCGACGTGGATGGCTGGCGCATTGTGCAGTCGCTGCGTGAAGCGGGACGTCAGACGCCGGTGTTGTTTCTTAGTGCTCGTGACAGCGTGGATGACCGTGTCAAGGGATTGGAGCTGGGCGCCGATGATTATCTGGTAAAACCCTTCGCCTTTGCCGAGTTGCTGGCACGGGTGCGCACCCTGTTGCGCCGAGGCTCGGCATCACCCCTGTCGGATCAGCTCAGGGTGGCCGATCTTGTCCTAGATCTGCCTGGGCACCGGGTCACGCGCGCCGGCCGAAAAATCAATCTCAGCCACAAGGAATTCTGCCTGCTGGAACTGCTGGTGCGCCGTCAGGGTGAGGTGTTGCCGCGTTCGCTGATCGCCTCGCAGGTCTGGGACATGAATTTTGATTCCGACACCAACGTGATCGACGTGGCCATCCGTCGATTGCGCGCCAAAATCGACGACGACTTCGAGCCCAGGCTGATCCACACGGTGCGTGGCATGGGTTACAAGCTCGATGTGGAAGCTGAAGATGATGGCGACTGAGCGGCGTCCGCTTTCGCTAACCGCCAGGGTCATGGTCTTTGTCGCGTTGGCCATCGGCATCAGCCTGGTATTGATCGGCAATCTGGTGCTCGGTGCCGTCGAGCGCCATTTCGCCGAGCAGGACGCGGACGAGTTGGTCGTGATCAACCAGGCGGTAGCGCAGACCCTGCAAAGGGTGGATGATCCGCTCCGGTTACCGGTGGCGTTGTCGCAGGCGGTGTCGGGACACCACGGTGTTTATTTTCAGGTGTGGAATGGCCGTGGCCAGTTGGTGTTCGCTACACCGGGGGCTGACTTCGCGCAGGCTATAGTAGCTTTTTCCCCCGTTAAGCGGATCCATGCCGATAACCTGGCTACTTGGCACTTTGACGGAAATGCCTATCGGGGTGTCGTCACACGGTTTGTAAGCGACAGCCGGGAATATCGCATTGCCACGGCGATCGGCATGGACTTCCACCTGCATTTTCTGCAAGGGTTTCGCCGCAGTCTCTGGATTATCATGTTGCTTACTGGCGGTGTGACTTTGCTAGCGGCGTGGTTTGGGGTACACCAGGGACACGCGCCTTTACGCGGTCTCTCGGACGAGATGCGCAGTATTCAGGCCGACCGATTGAATATGCGACTTGATTTTCGCAGCATGCCCCTGGAGCTACGGGACCTGGCCTCCGCCTTTAATCAGATGATTGAGCGACTGGAAGACAGCTTCACGCGGCTGTCGCATTTCTCGGCGGATATTGCCCACGAACTACGAACCCCGCTGACCAATCTCATCACCCAGACTCAAGTGGCGTTGGGCAGGGCCAGAACACTGGACGAATATCGTGAGCTCCTGTACTCCAATCTGGAAGAGCAAGAACGCCTGGCCAAGATGGTTAACGACATGCTCTGGCTGGCCAAGAGCGACCACGGCCTGCTCAAACCGGTGCAGGTAACGCTGGATCTGGCCACCGAGGTCAGGGAGCTGTTCGACTTCTTCGGGGCGCTGGCGGAGGAAAAACATATCACCCTGTCTTTGGAGGGTCAGGCACCGGGGGTAATGGGTGATCGCGCCATGCTACGCAGGGCCATCTCCAACCTGCTGTCGAACGCCATTCGGCACACCCCAGCGGGCAAATGGATAAAGGTTCGATTGAGTAAAGCGGAGAATGACTCAGTATCGCTGAGTGTGATCAACCCCGACTCCGAAATTCCTGCACAGCACCTGCCAAGCGTGTTTGATCGCTTTTACCGCGCCGATCCTTCCAGATCGCGCCAGAGTGAGGGTGCCGGACTCGGATTGGCCATCGTTCGTTCCATTGTTGAGGCCCATGGTGGTCGTGTCGAGGCAAGCTCCGACCGGCACGCCACCAGCTTCACCCTGTTTCTGCCCGTCCCGGAAGAGCGAAGCGCCTGAGCATGAGCGTGTCCAGCAAAACACGCCAGGCCCAATCGTGGCGAGGTGAGGTGGCCATGGTGCCGGGGCTCATCGCCTTTCGGGGTGAAGCTGGCGATAACAAGCCCCACAAACATTGGGCGCATCAGATTGTTGTGGGTCTGGGCAACCCGGTTGAGGTGCGCGTTGGCCATGCGAGTTATACCGGGGCGAGTCTATTGATCCCTGCGGGTACAATCCATCAGTTACAAACTGCCAGGGTGTTGTGCCTCTATGCCGATCCGACCCACAATGCCTGTAAAACCCTGCTCCCCCAGACGATGGCACAAAACATTTCCATTATTGAGATTGACGGCACGCGGCAACTCATCCAGTTAAGCAGCGCAGACGATCTGCAAGCTGCGCTTGAGGATTTTCGGAATGCCTGCGTGTTGGGGACACACCCCAAATGGGTACAAATACCCACCGCCACAAAGATATCGTCCCGGATACTGCGAACGGCATTCCTGGCGTAATCCGGTTGTTGATTAACGTCGGAATCGGGATCTCTTAATTCGCCGCTATGCTCTTCCAGAGCCAGGTTTTTTTAAATTTTCGGCAGTGCGCCGAACGACCCACACAGGTTTTCCCTGCCACGCCACGGTAATCATGGCACCTGGGTCAATTTTGCTGATATCCACCTGTACCGGAGCTCCGACAGATTTGGCCTTGGCACTGGGATTCCAGGATTGAACAAAGGGCGTGGCGACTCCGACCACACCCGCACCTGCAACAAAGGAGGTGGCTCCTATCAGAAACCGGCGCCGAGGTTCATTCACTTCAGTCATTTCATGCCTCTCCTCTGCCTATTTTCTGCATAACCACTGTGGCAATGGACTGCGCATCAGACTGATTCGCCCGTAATAAACCTGGCGTATCCAAGGTACCGCCTTGATTGCGGTAACCAAAAGCGATACATCGATCAACGCCAA
The DNA here is from genome assembly GCF_014762765.1 of Alcanivorax sp. GTDB lineage: Bacteria > Pseudomonadota > Gammaproteobacteria > Pseudomonadales > Alcanivoracaceae > Alcanivorax. The sequence goes on along the minus strand of NZ_JABURH010000066.1, from coordinate 15,803 downwards.
GATCCAAAGGGCGGCAGACACCGAGCAATATTTCCGGTCGCAGGTGCGATACAAAAATGCGCAAACGAATGTCATCGGGAAACAGGTTTATGCGGGTAGCCACATCGCAGACATAAGTCTTCTCATAGGGATCTCGCGGCTGCCGGAAGCGACCCGGTTCTAACAGGTACGTTATGTGGCATTGAATACCTTGTTTAGATAAAGTGCGTTTTACTTCCTGACAAACGCCTAATTGATAGGCACCTACCGCGACAAGTTGTACCGGTGCACCGTCAGTCTTATCCAAAGTCAATGCGCCCTGTTCTGCCAACTGGGCTGCCTGCTTGGGTGTGAATGCTGTAACAACGTCATTTTTGGGAATCGTCATCCCCCAGATTTGACCCTGGGTCTGGTAACAGGCATCGAGGCAGGCGACCGCACTATTGGCATCGGCGGGATACACAACTCTCGTCATATCGCTCATTTCCCCCAGCAACACCTCGCCAAAGGCGGAATCCTGATGGGATTGTTCATTCTTGCCGTTCTCCCATAAGTGCGAGGTGGCAATCACCGGCACCGACAGCCAGCCCGGCGGGCGCCCCAGCGCTTTTTGATGGCGCGCAAAAATGATTTCCTGGCGCAGCGCACCGATCATTTTCATGGCGAAGGCTTCATAGCTCACCACCAGGTTCAGACCGCCTTTGTTTCCCAGCGCCGCATTTACGACCGCCTCTTCATTGAGTGCGGTAATCACCGAGCCGTGAATGGATTCGGCCACACCCTGTTCCGGCTTCAGCACCCGGTGCTTAAGCAGATCAAGCGTCTTGCCCATGCGATTACTGCGCAGCTCATCCGGGTTGCCGATCCGCACCCGCCTATCGGGATTAGCGAGGTGCCATTCACAAAAGCGTGTGTCCACCGCTGCCATCGGGGATGTCGGGTCACCCTCGGTATGCCATTGTGGCTCTGTGGGAGATTGAAGCCTGACGTTGCGCATACACAGGGCATGGTGTTTTTCCGGCACTCGATTATCCGCCTCATGCTGCGCAATTTGTGAGATAGCCAGTTCCAACTCACTTCGTGGAAGAAATAATTTGGCCGCGTGTTCGTTAAATAGGTTGCGGGAGCGTTCATCGCTACCGGGGTTACCCGGTAGCGGTGTGCCATGAGCAGCATTGGTACCGGCGCCGTAGAATCCGTAGCCTTTTTCCGTTTCAGCAATCAGATATGGCAGTTTCACCGGATAGTGCATATGGCCTTCACGGATGTGCGCACTGCAGGCTTCGAGCCGCGCTTCGGATTCAAAAATTCCCCAGATAAACGCCGCCGGATCACGCCCGTCGATGGCGATGGGGTGAAAATCATTCTGTTCCAGGTGCTCGTAGAACCAGGACAAACCGCCTTGCTGGTACATGGTGGAGCGCTGGTCAATTCGCCTGCCATTGGCAATCATCACCGGTGTCACCAGCCCGCAATCCTCGGCGCGCCACCAGCGGCTGGCCCAGTCGCTACCGCGCTGTTCTTCAAAAGCACCGTCACTTAGAAATGCCACTAGCCGTTCCCCGGGCAGCGGCATATGCACATATTGCAGTTCGGCAAAACCCAGATAGCCGCCTTCAATCAATCCGCCAGCGGTCTGCGGGTTTACGTGACTACCCAATGGAACACCAGGACGACCATCATCCGCCATGGCATAGCTGTAAAAATCCCGCGCCAACTGCGTCAAACCCTGCTCACTCAACGGATAGCGTTCGGCCTGTTCCGGATAAAGATTTTGCAACAGCACATTGACCGCATCGATGGCGGCCACACAGTGCCCCTGTCCCATCAACCAGCTGCGGGTGATACCGGCCAGGCGATTGGCAACCATATAGCCCGCATAGGCAGGCACCATATTCAGGGAACCGCCGGTATGCCCCTGTGGGTTGGATTTAAAGTCGTCTGCATCGAGTGCGCTGCCGTTGAAATTCACTTTGTTGGTGTAGGTCATATGCACCACCAACCACATGGCCGCAGTCGCCAGGCGGTCAGCGGCAGATAGTATCTCCAACACTTCATCGATCTGTCTAAACCGTCCTGTACACAGCAGTTGCTGGCAAAGATCGAACACTCTCACCTGTGTTTCATCCCGGTGTTGGATCACGCCATAACCTTCCGACCAGCGCGCAAAGGCAGGATATGTATCGCGATATAACTTTGCCCGCTGTTGTGTCCGATGATCGTTTTGTTGATCTATGGCATACATAGAAATTCCTCAATCAGCCAACGACTGAAATTCATTCTCAAAAGACAAGTGGTGTTGTACGGATCGCAACATGGCCGCTGCCTCATCGGAGACCACTACCCAACACTGCACCGGCGATGCCGGTGACGATAAAAGTAGTGGTAAAGGGGAGCGAGCCAGGGGATCTTTTAACGCGATGCCTAAGTGGGAAAGACCGGACAACAAACGACGGCAAATATCGATGTTGTTTTCCGCAATACCGCCGCTAAGAACGACACCGTCCAGCCCGCCCAGAATGGCGAAATACGCGCCCAGTGTTTTCTGGAATCGATAACGGAAAAAATCAAACGCCAGTTGGTGTTCCTGCTGTTCACTCGCAAACAAATCCGCCATGTTATCGATTCCGCCGGACAGACCCCGCCAGCCGGATTCGCAATTGAGAACCCTGTCGGTATCCTCGGGCGTCCAACCCTCCTGCCACTGCAACCAGGTCAGCAAACCGGGATCGATATCTCCGCTGCGCGTGCGCATCAACAACCCCTCATTGGGCGTAAAGCCCATGGTGGTATCGACTGGTTTGCCGTCGCGGATGGCGGCCATGGAACAGCCGCTTCCCAGTTGCGCAGTCACCAGGGTGTAGTGTTCGGCCTTGGGCTTCACTGCCTCCCAGTGTTTGACCATGGACTCATGAGCAAAACCGTGAAACCCGTAACGGCGTAATCGATATTTCTCAGTGAGTGCGACGGATAGTCCATAAATCTGTGACAGCACCGGCAGGTCGCTGAAAAACTCACTATCGAAAACCGCAAAAACGGGAATGGAAAATCGGGTATTCCGAAGCTGCTCAATCAGTTCAATGGCCGCCTTATTGTGCAGTGGCGCCAGTGGTATCAGGGTTTGCAGTTGCCGAAAGTTATCGTCGTTGATGGGGAGAGGTTTAAGATATTCAGAGCCCCCGTGTACGACTCTGATAATCACCGCGCGAACATCATGATTTGTCAGCACATCGGTCAGCCAAGGGGGCGCGCCAGGATAAGTCTGCGCAGCTGATTGGCCGACACCTGCTTGCCCAATAGCAACAGGCACCGTTGCACCCGCATATTCAAGCGCCGAGACGTTATGCGTGCTCCACTTGATGGATGAACTACCCGGATTCAACACCAGCAGAACCGGTTTGTCATAGCGCGGCAAACTGCTCATCAGCTGGATAATCAGTCGGATGACTGCAAGCGGTTATAAATGGCCGCCAGCAACCACCCGGCGATACCCGCTACCACGAACCAGGCCACCAGCCCGATAACGACACCAGTGAGAGTCAAGTGCCAACCCATCTCATTCAGTTGCATATGCACCATTTCTCCGGACATGGACAACATCATGGAAGGCATTAACATCACCAGCAGACTGCAAGCCAGCCACAGTATCGCCGCGGTAATCGCGCTGGCCATCCCGAATTTGAACGCATTAAGTGTCATGATTATTCCTCCGTTTATGGTGGTGTATCTGTGAGAAATTAGTGTCTCTACAAATCCCCGAACCGGTTGGCAGACTGCGCCATACGCATCATTTCGTGCTCTTCCAGCGACCGGAGTGATTCCATCAACTCTTTGGCAGAGGGGATATCCGCCCTGGAGGCGAGATAGCGATACAGTTCAATCACCTGCTGGTGTTGATCGACTATCACCTCCATGATTTGCGTGGCATCCAGCTCGGCAAAGGGCGCGTCGCAATGCGCATGCCGAACGATGGGGTGCTTTGCCACATATTCGTAACACCAGGTATTCAGTGCATGCTCGTCGCCTGAGGTTTCAAACCCGCTGACTACCTTGGTCAGTGCCTTCTCATGATCGGACAGATACGCAAGGATCATCCGGGCCCGTTCATCCATATTCTTGTCCGCACAGTGGGATAAACACTGGCTGAGGTGTTGGTGAAATTCCCGGGTCCAGTGCAGCACATCTTTTAAGGTTTCAATTTGCATAACTTTTTCTCCGCTGTGGATTATCTCTTCGATTACAGGCGCAAAATATCGCGATAACCCGCCACATTCACCGCAAACGTGGTGTGCTCCTGCAAGTGCACCCGAAGGCCTTCAAGGGCTTCCGGGTCACCGTGAATCAGTTGAATTCGAGTAGTATCGGTCAGCGCTGACTGCTGTAACCACTGGGTCAGTTCGAGGTAGTCTGCGTGCCCCGACAAACCGGAGATGACTTTGACAGTGGCTCTCAACGGTACCCAGCCTCCGTGGATTTTCACCGCATCAACACCCTCCAGCATTTTGGCGCCGCGAGTGCCGCCCGCCTGATAACCGGTAAACAGTACCGTGGTTTTAGAACTGCCTAACAGGCGTTTGAAGTGGTGGAGAATACGACCCCCGGTAGCCATGCCGCTGCCAGCGATAACAATATGGGGGAAAGCCTGTCCGGCAATCGCCTTCGATTCGTCCACCGTGCGGGTATAGGTCACGCCATCGCATAGGCGGTAGCATTGCTCGTGACTCAACCGGTGCTGATCACTGAACTGGCAGAAAATATCCGATACTTTGATCGCCATGGGGCTGTCGAGATAGATGGGCATTTTGGGGATATCGCCCTGATCCATCAGGGTCGCCAACAGATGTTGCAAGGCCTGCGCCCGCCCTACCGCAAAGGCCGGGACTAGCAGCACGCCGCCGCTTTTGGCGACACGGTTAACAATTTCCGCCAACTGCTGAAACGGATCTTGGGTGTCGTGCCGGCGGTTGCCGTAGGTGGACTCCATCAACAGCAGATCCAGCTCCGGCAATGGTCGAGGGGGGGTCATCAGCACATCATCGAAGCGACCGACATCACCAGAAAAGCCGATTCGTTTCCCTTCCGCTTCAACGATAATGCTGGCGGCGCCGAGAATATGACCGGCAGGCTGTAAATAAAAACGGATATCCCCGACCTCGATCTGTTCATCAAACTCCACAGACTGAAATAGCCTCATGCTGGCTTCCGCCGTTTGACGGTCGTAAAGCGGCTCAGGGTGCGCGTGCTTGCCCAATTTATGTTTGCTGTAATACTTAGCGTCTTCCTCCTGGATATGGCCGCTGTCGGCTAATAAAATCTGACACAGGGCCTTAGTGGCGTGATGGGTAAACACCGGGCCGCGAAAGCCGCGCTTGTATAGCACCGGGATATAACCGGAGTGATCCAGATGTGCGTGAGTGAGCAGCACCGCATCCAGTTTGTCGATGTCCAGGGGCAAGGTTTGCCAGTTGCGTTCCCGCAGCCACTTGTAGCCCTGGAACAAACCGCAATCGACTAATACGGTTGTCGTTTCAGTTTCCAGCAGAAATTTTGAGCCGGTAACGGTCTCGGTGCCGCCGACAAAGGTAATTTTCATAATGATTTTCCTGGCAATTTAAGCATGCTTATAACGGGCGCAATCAGTTGCGACGTAATATCAATAGCGTTGGAAGGATGGGGGATGGTATTGGATGTGACCAGTTGGCTCAGGCCTGAGGCCAGTAAGGTTTTATCGGAGTGATCGGCAAATATGCCGTGCACCGCCACGCACTGAATGTTGTCGATACCTTTGGACCGAAGTGTTTTAACGCATTCCAGGATTGTTTGCCCGCTGGAAATAACGTCGTCGATAATCACTGCCGTTCTATCCCTGAATTCGTTGATGTCGGGCAGCATCACTTCGACTTGGCGATCCCCGAAGCGCTGCTTTTCTCCAATCACAAAAGGATGTTGACTAAAGGCAGCAATCTCATCAACCCATTGCTCGCTTTCGCTGTCGGGCCCTACCAACAGTAGGTTGCTTTGCGTTTTGAGCCAGTGCGCCAATGCCGGAGCCCCTTGCACAACACGACTGGGTATGGAATAGATTTCATCCAGAGAATGATAGCGATGCAAATGTGGATCGACCGTAACCAGCCAATCAGCATGTTGAGAAAGGCACTTGGCAAAAATACGTGAAGTAACCGCTTCCCCATCGACAAAACGGCGATCCTGACGCATATAACTGAGGTAAGGCGCCACTAACCCCACTTGCGACGCTCCCAGCTCCCGCAGTGTTTCCAATAAAAACAACAACGGCAGATATTTGATGTTTGGGTGTGACAGATCAGCCACCACAATACAGGCGCGATTTTCTACATCAGATTGAATACGCAGATAGGACTCCCCATCAGGAAACTGCCGAGCGTTAAACTCGCCAGGTTGACCACCAATCGCGTTACTGAGTGACTCAGCCAACGGATGATTGTTCAGGGAAAACACCACTGGAGATTTATCTTTCACAGCCATCGCCTCGCTCATCGTTCCTTCTCGACCGTAAAAATTGTCGATTGGCGATAAAACGCCATCGCATACTGTTGCTCTCCGATCGTATCGGAACAGAGCGTAAATAAAGGTTGTCCGACGGTGACCTTGTCGCCGACTCGAGCATGTAGACGCAACCCCGCAGCCGCTGTCGCCGGAGCGCCTGCCAGCTTCGCCAGACGCGCGAGTTGACGATTGTCGATAGCGGTAAGTGTGCCCGCTGCTGTGGCCGCTTCGGTATGTTGGTAGCTGGCGTCAGGCAGGGCTTTCATCCCACCCTGCGCGGCCAAAATGCGCTGGAACTGCTGCCAGGCTTTACCTTCATCCAAAATCGCGATCGCTCTTTCCAGCCCTTGTTCATAACGCTCTTGATAAGCAAGTGAAAACAGATGTGCAGCCAGAAACAAGGCACGCTCCCGAAGATCCTGTGGTGCACTGTGCTCGCGCTGCAATACTGCCAGCACATCCCGCGCTTCTTCTACCGGGCCGATACCACGCCCAACCGGCTGACTACCATCCGTAATAAGGCAGCGAATTTGAATACCACAGGCGGCTCCCACCTGGGTAAAGAGTGAGGAAAGGCGATCGGCGTCGTTCTGGGAACGCACTTTAGCGGTGGGGCCGACGGGAATATCTATCACCGCATGAGTGGAACCGGCAGCGATTTTTTTTGATAAAACCGAGGCGATCAACTGCCCTTCACCATCCAAATCCAGGGCCCGTTCAATGCGAATCAACAAATCGTCGGCCGGACTCAGGTTGACAGCGCCACCCCAAACAAGACAGGCATGGGTCTCAGCCACTACACGTTGAATCTCATTGAGCTCCAGATTGACGGTAGTCAGTGCCTCCATAGTATCCGCAGTACCGGCGGGAGAGGTGATCGCCCGCGAGGAGGTTTTAGGGATGGTGAGTCCCGCAGCGCTGACAATGGACACCACGAGCGGTGTGGTGCGGTTGCCCGGCAGCCCACCGATGCAGTGTTTATCAAGAACCATGGCTTCGTCTGGCCAGTTCAGCCGCTTACCACAGGCCACCATGGCCTGGGTGAGACTGATGATTTCATCTACGTCTAAACGGCTACCCGCGCACACACTGAGGAAGCTGGCGATTTCGATATCCGAATAGCGGTGGTCGCCGATGTCCTCGACAATAGCGGTAATCTCTTGATCACTGAGTTTGTGTCCAAAGATTTTTTTGCGCACGGCGGCAAGTGATGTCACTACCGGTGCGTGGTCGACACTAACCGCGGCGCCATCATCGACGTCCAAGCGCTGCATGGCACTTTTAGACAACCCTGCACTCCCGGAACTCAGTACCTGTTCGTCCACCACATTCAGCGTGGCGATAACGCTGTTTTCCCCGTACCGCAGCATGACACGGCTGTTGGCAGTGAAACCTTCAGAGCGGCAGATGTGACAATCACTGCGCATATACACCACCGGTTCCTGGTGGGTGTCGATGCCCATGTCGATCACCTTAAGTGTGTTAATTTGATCCATTAGCATTTCTTGAACAACAAAATTTAGCCATTGCCTTTCTTTCAGTGGCCAGCAGGCTTTCTCCACCACCATTTTTAATGGTGATGTTCATTATCCTGACTCAGGTGCACAACCTGCTTTCGTTTTTTAGATCCCAGAAATAGTTGCTCGCCGATAGCGATTAGCATCATTGTGACAACGGCCACACCCAACACAAATGGGTCTGAATTCAACTTCACCCAAACAAACCCGCTTAGTGCAAGCAAATCTAATATAATCGCAGTGACGGGAACCCAGCTTTTAGCTTTAACATCGTCCAACAAGTAGCGCAGAACACCCCAATGAATGGCGATATCCATCACTAGATAGAAAACGATGCCAAGTGCTGCTATACGGGAAAGATCAAAAAACGCTGTGAGCACAAGACCGAGTACCACGGTGTATACCAATGTATGTTTCTGAATGCTGCCAGGCATACCGAAGTGTCGGTGAGGCACCAACTTCATCTCTGTTAGCATCGCGAGCATCCTGGAGACCGCAAAAACACTGGCAAGAATCCCACCCGCCGTCGCAAGCATGGCAATCGCAACAGTGAACCACACGCCATACTCACCGAGTGCGGGTCGAGCGGCTGCAGCCAGGGAATAATCACGGGTCTCGATAATCTCACTGAGTGAGAGGTTACTGGCCACCGAAAAACCAACCAATGTATAGATGACGACACAAGCAGCAATCGAAATAACAATCGCGCGACCAACATTGCGGTGTGGATCGATCACCTCGGAACCACTATTGGTAATCGTGGTAAAGCCTTTGAATGCCAGAATCCCCAGCGCTGTGGCACCGAGGAAATTACTAGCTGAACCGGTCTCGCTTACATGGTCAAAGTCCACTGCCAGGCTATCAGCTAACCAGATGCCTACGAGGCCAAAAATCAGGATCCCGCCAATTTTCAGTAGACCGATAAACCCTGCAACCCCTTGAATCAGCCGATTACCCAGCAGGTTCACAATGAACGCCGCCAGAATTAGGGAGACGCCGAGTATAGGCGTCATTTGTCCTGATGGGTCACCGCCAAACAATTGCATGGTGTAGGAACCGAACGTGCGCGCAAGAAAGCTCTGAGCGATGACCATCGAAAAATACATTAGTAGCGCATTAAATGCAGTGGGCAACCGGTCGCCATAGGCCTTATGCAAATACATGCCAATCCCCCCTGCTGATGGGTAGGCATTGGACATTTTGATGTAGGAGTAAGCGCTGAAACCAACGATGATAGCGGCCGCGAGAAATGCCAGTGGGAATAATGCACCAGTCATCTCTGCCATTTGACCGGTTAGCGCGAATATTCCCGCCCCGATCATCACCCCAGTACCGAGCATTACCGTACCTGATAGAGTGAGGCTACCTTCGTCGTACTGTGTCGAACGAGCGTCTTTTTCATCCATTCAGGACTCCTTTAAATAAAAGTTAAGCCCCCTGTCTGGGCTTTCGGTGCAAGGTATGCAGGATGCTTAAAAATGCAATTCTCTGTTTATCGACATAAACCATGGAGGTATACACTAGCGCTTGCGGCCAGCGACCAAGGGAATTTGATGACAGCTCCAAGGTTCGTGGTTGGCGTTGTCTTTAACATTCCCATCGATACATTTGTAATAGCCTTCCTTAAAGTGCGTCCACCAATCATGACTTACTTCGACGCCATGCTTTTTCAACACATCTTCGATACCATCCAGACGAATCCTGGTGGCGTCATAAGCAAGATTCAGAACATGACTTTTTTCGTCAAAGGAAATGGCGTCGAGTCCGTAAAGCTGATCGACCTCAGCAACCATCGCTTGCAGGTTGTTCTGATCGACAGGTGCCAGTTTCAAATGGCGCACCACAAGATTGATTTCTGATACGCCTAGCCGATGTTCTTTTTTGCCCATTTCGATTTCCTCTACTGAGGCGGCATCTTGTTGCAACAATGCGCTTCATGCTTGGCGTTATCCTTGATATTTTTATCTGTCTGCCGTTGCCAACCCAGCTTGGTGCGACTCCACCAATTGTCTTTAATTACCGCGCCATGTTTTTCGACAATGGCGATCATTTCATCGATATTGTGGTGAGAGGCGTCATAGGCGATTTTGAGAGTACCTTTCGTCATGTTCAGCCAAACACGGTCAACACAAGGAAGTCCATCCAACTCCACTGTGATAGCATGCGCGTTGCTTTCATTCACCCCACGTAAACTTAAGGTGTGCTTCGCTAGAAAACCTGGATTGATTCCTAATCGATGCTCTGCCACCACTTTCTCCAAATTATCGATTACTAACGATCAATAGTCCGCTTTGCTTATTTCTTAATGTGTTTAGGACGACTCTTGCGAGCTTCGACCATGTTGTCCATCATCTGCCCCATCATCATCTGCATCATCCCCATACGCTCTTCCATCATTTTCATGCGCTCTTCGGTAGAGCTGGATGCCATGTCGCCTTCACCCTGATTTAGCGTCATCATGCATTGCTGCATCTCTTTCATATGTGCTTCGATGAGTTCATCCCGTTTGCCTTGGTCTGCTTCCTTTTTCAGCTGACCCATCAGGCGCTCCATGGATTTTTTGTGTTCTTGCATCATTGGCATCATTCGCTCATGGCTCATCATCATGCTGCCTTGCTTACCCTGTGTGTTCGGGTCACCGTCATGTTGATGCTCACCTTCGGCGAAGACTGGAGATGCCAATAATGCGGAAATAGCGAGTGCTGACATTAAATTTTTCATTGTTTTATCCTCAGACAGTTTCAGGTTCATTGATTTTAAATTTCGGAATCCACGCTGGCGTAGATTCCATATAATGGCGATATATTTCGCCAAATTCTTCCAGCGCCATCCGCTCCTCTCGCTTAGCGAGTCGCACGTAGACCACTACCAGTATCGGGAACATCACGAGCGTTGGAATGGTTGGCCACTGCAACAGGAAGCCGAACATAATCAGAATAAAAGCAATGTATTGCGGATGACGACAGCGGGCATACCAGCCTGTGGTCGCCAGCGACCGGGTCTGCTGCGCCTTGTGCAGTACACCCCACGCCGAGGCCAGCAAAAAGAAGCCCAAAACGATCAGAACATTACTGGCGATATGCAGCGGATCCCAATGTGGATTACCTTCAAAACCAAGCAACGTGTGCAACAGGTGGCCGTTTTCGTGGGACAGAAAATCAATGCCAGGATATTTTTCCGCCAACCAGCCGGAGAGAAAATAAATGGTTAATGGAAAGCCATACATCTCAGTAAATAGGGCAATAACAAACGCCGAGAAAGCGCCAAAGCTTCGCCAATCGGTTTTGGTTTGCGGCTTGGTAAAGCTGAAGGCAAAGAAGATAAATATCGCCGAATTGAGTATCACCAGCGTCCAGAGGCCGTAAGCAGATTCACCGTGCATAGCTTTTCACCTGTTAATATTCTGTTAGTGATGATACTCATTTTCTTTGCGACCATCTTCCAGCCCACGCTGATAGGCAGCCTTGTCGGATTCATCCTCGTGCTGGCCATGTCCACCATGCCCCCCGTGCATAAACAGATGCATAAACGGACAGGCTAAGAGAATCAAGAAAGGCAAAAACTGCCAGACGTGTTGCCGGTGCTCGATCAAGAGGAAATAGCTTGCTGCTGCAATTAAACCCAGGGCGGCGAGGCCTTTTGGGGTCAACCAGAATGATGATTTTTGGGTTGCCATGTCACACCTCACTAATAAAATTGAAATGTTCCGCCTATTGGGCGACACTGTTTATCGGTTGTCAGATTACTTATCCACATTCAGTTTTACCCGCTTGAGACGCAAAGAGTTGCCGATCACTGACAGAGAGCTGGTGGTCATAGCGATCACCCCGATCATGGGATGGAGCAAACCCACCGCGGCAATGGGGATGGCCGCCACGTTGTAGAACCAGGCCCAGAACAGGTTTTCGACAATCTTGCGGAAAGTGGCGCGGGACAGGCGAATGGCTTCCACCACCTTGGACAGCTCGCCTTTCACAAGGGTGACATCCGCCGCCTCGATGGCGACGTCCGCGCCGGCGCCGATGGCAATGCCCACATTGGCCTGCTTCAGTGCCGGGGCGTCGTTGATGCCGTCGCCCACCATGGCCACCTGCTGACCGTACTTTTCCTGCAACTTTCGGATGGCGTCCACCTTGCCTTCCGGCAGTACGCCCGCCAGTACCTCGTCTATCCCTACCTGATTCGCCACGTGGCGGGCAGTGCGTTCGTTGTCGCCGGTGATCATTACGGTGTGAATGCCTAACGCATGAAGCGCGGCAATGGCGGCTTTCGAATCTTCCTTGATGGTGTCGGCCACAGCGACAATGCCGGCGGCACGATCGCCGGCGGCCACCAGCATGGCGGTCTTGCCCTCATTTTCCAGCCGAACCATCGCCTCTTCGAGGTCGCCCAGCTCGATGTCCGCTTCATTGAGGAGCCGGCGGCTGCCGACGCGAATGAGTTGGTCGTCGACGCGGCCTTCCACCCCGCGGGCGGTAATGGCGCGGAAGTCGGCGACGGTGGGAACATCCAGGCCCTTGTCCCGGGCGCCGGTCACGATGGCCTGTCCCAAGGGGTGCTCGGAGCCGGCTTCCACCGACGCCGCGAATCGGAGCACATCAGACTCGTTGAAGCCAGCGGTGGCAATCACGTCGGTGAGCGCGGGTTCGCCTTTGGTGATGGTACCGGTCTTGTCGAGGACCACGGCCTTGATGTCCTTGAGGGACTGAATGGCTTCGCCGGAGCGGATCAGCACCCCGGATTCTGCGCCCAGTCCCGAACCCACCATGATGGCGGTAGGGGTAGCGAGCCCCAGGGCACAGGGACAGGCGATAACCAGTACAGCCACGGCAGACAGAATGCCCGCCATCAATGGCGACAGTTCCGGGTTTACCCATGGTAGAAATCCGGCACCCCAGTAAAGAATGGGGCGTAGCGTATCCGGAAACAGCAGCCATGCAGCCAAGCTCGCCAAGCTAATCAGGATGACTGCCGGGACAAACTTCGCGGTCACCTTGTCCGCGAATTCCTGGATGGGTACCTTGGATCCCTGGGCCTGCTCCACCAGCCGAATCACCTGGGAAAGGAAGGTGTCGGCACCAACCCTGGTGGCACGTACCTGCAGCATTCCCTCTTTATTGATCGTGGCACCAATAACTGTGTCTCCTGGTCCTTTTTCGACTGGGACAGATTCGCCTGTAGCGATGGACTCATCAAGATGACTATTGCCCTCGACGATTTCGCCGTCGGTGGGCACCTTGGCGCCGGGCCGGACCACCATGATGTCTCCCACCCGGAGCTCAGCCACCGGTACGTCAATTTCCTGCCCGTCCCGCAACACCGAGGCGGATTTGGCGCCCAGCTTGAGCAGCTTTTTAATCGCCTGTGAGGCCCGCCCCTTGGCCCGGGTTTCCAGATAGCGGCCGAGCATATGGAAGGTCATGATGGTGGCTGCCATCTCGATAAAGGAAGTCATCGGGTAGACGAAACCCACAAGGCCGATTAAATACGGGGGCAGGCTGCCCATGGAAATCAGCACGTCCATGTTCGCGGTACGGTTGGTGAGGGAACGCCAGGACGAGCGGTGAGTAGCCCAACCACCTTGAAGGAACACAACGGGAAAGGCGAGCAGCGCAACCAGAATCAGATAGCCTGGCACCGGGATCCAGAACATGTGGATCATCATCAGGACCATGATCAGGGTCGTGGGTATGGCAGCGAACCACAGGCGTTTCCATGCCTGGTCGAGGTAGCGTTCCTCGACGGCTTCATCCGCTTCCGTGTCCGCTTGCGCCCGGTTTTCGCTGACGCCTGCCACTTCGTATCCCGCCTTCTCAATGGCGACTTTGATTCTTTCCGCATCCACCGTTGCCACATCAAAACGAACCGTCACCTTGTGATTGGCAATGTTGGTGGAAATGTCAGTGATGCCGGCGAGACGCTTGATGGAGCTGGAGACCAGTCCGGCACAATGATCGCTGCCCATGCCGGGGACAGTGAGACTGGCCTCACCTCCGGTCTCCGGTGTTGCAGATGTCGTGCTGGCCACGTCGTAGCCAGCTTTTTCAATGGCGCCTCGGATCTGGTTGTCGCTGGTCAGGTTGGCGTCGAATTCAACCTCGACACGGTGATTGGCGATATTAGTGGTGAGGTTGATGATACCCGGCAGCCGCTCAACCGAAGTGGTGATCAGACCAGCGCAGTGGTTACTCCCCATGCCAGGCACTATCAGTTGAACGGACTTGCTCTTCGGGCTGTTGACTGATTTCGACGAAGGAGAAGTTGTCGGGTGATCCATGTATTTCTCCAATTTTCAGACCATTTTTTACGGAAGGGGTAATCTCTTTTCAATTTATTAAGCAGCTAACAAACCAGATTTCACGCCTGTAACATGCTTAGGCTTACCAACTGCTAATTACTCCAACCATCAGCCATAAACTAATTGATTTGGGTCGAAGGAAAACCCGCTCGATCCAACGCCTCTATCAGAGCGTTAGACTCGACCATGCCAACGACCGAAGCGACACCCGTCGCCAGATCCATACACGCATCGCTTACGCCGGAAACAGAGCGTAGCGTTTGCTCAATGCTTCTTACACAACCACCGCACGTTGCGCCCTGCACCTGTAGCCGCTGCAGCGGGATATCGCTATCTGAGTCAACACTGCTCCGAGTGTTAGCTGCAGTGGATGACTTGCTGGCGCAACAGCAGCCGCCCCGGTGATGAGTAGGGCTCTCGAATTTCTGTGTATTCATGGCAAATTCTCTATGTTGATTTACTGGGCAAACTCTTCAATCAGGTGACAGATCATATGGCCAGTCGGCACCTTATCTGGCTTTTGGCTCCACTCAACCACGGCCTGCTGCATGCGTTCCCGCAGTTGCAGAGTCTCCGCGAACCGTTGTTCAGTTTCATTCAGGCGTTGGTCAATCAAGCTGCGCACCGTCGGGCAAGGCGATTTCTTCTTATCCGCGTGGTTCAAAATTTCCTGAATATCCTCAACGGAAAAGCCCAGTTGCCGTGCACTCAGCACGAATCGCAAGCGGTTGTAATCCTTTTCGCTGTATTCCCGATATCCATTGGCTTTGTTCTTACCCGGTTTCAGAATCTTGATCCGGGTATAAAACCGCACGGTATCGGCCGTAACCCCTAAACGCCTGGCCATTTCGATAACTTTCACACAGCCCTCCTCGCAGCTCAGTCTGACTATCGCAGGATTCAGATTAACCCCGAAGATCTGTTCCTTGCCTTAATATGAGTCAATCATCAGTTCTAAACCCGAGAGAAAATCCAAAGAATTTGTCCGGCTTTTTGTCACCTTACACCTGTGTCCAAGACACAGGTCAAGCAATTTTTAACAGTCTTCCACTTTTGATTTTCAATATTTCAATCACCCTGAATCTGGCTGTATTTGTCTCGGTCGGTACCGATCAATTGTCTGTCCGCCAGCTTACGTATGAAAAAAAGCAAAGTGCCGATCATAGGAAAACATCCGGCCTATCCTAGGGCTGGGTACCTGACGGTAAGGTGACTCGTTCATTACATTGCTGTAATGGCCTTGTAAGTTCTTCGTCCAGCTATTCATCTACCTTGCCCTGCTTCCAAAGCAAATAAACCGCCGGCAATACCAACAATGTCAATACCAAAGCACTGAGCATGCCCCCCATGTTGATTGCCATCCAAAACTGACCCAGGGTTTCCATCCAATTCTGACCCGGGTTATGGGTACCGAGTATAACTAGGCGTCTGTTGGTCACCACGTCCTGGCGGCGGGTGGCCAGCAGGTCGAGCAGGGTTCGCTC
>NZ_JABURH010000063.1 GCF_014762765.1 Alcanivorax sp. | reverse complement strand
CCAGGGCCTGGCGCAGATTGACGAAGCTGTTCTTGGGGATGGTGATGCGGGTGCCGTCCGGCACCTTGCGGGCCGGCACGTCACGCTGGACGACTACCGTTCTCTGTTCTTGCGCCAACTCAGACCTCGTCTACGGTAAAGCTCTCGCCGCAGCCGCACTCGCCGGTGGCATTGGGATTGCGGAACTTGAACAGGCTGTTGACGCCCTCGGTAACGTAGTCGATGACCAGGCCGTTGAGCATGGGCAGCCACTTTTCCGGCACGTACAGGTTCACGCCGTCGATCTCGAACAGCTTGTCGCCGTCTTCGGGCTCTTCCACAAAGTCCAGAGTGTACATAAACCCGGAGCAGCCGGATTCGTCCAGATCCAGACGGATGCCGGCGGCATTGGCACGCTGGATTTCCCGCAGGGCCTGTTTGTTGGCAGCCTCGGTCAGGTTGAGAGTGACCTGGCCTGGTTGGAATGTCTGAACTGTCATGAAATTACCTACCTTGCATTAGCGCATGGTTGATATTGCCGCAGGAGCGTCGCTTGAGGCGCGAATCGTACTTGGCACGGCCTGTCGCGAGCAGAGGTTCGCGTCTCAAGCGACGCTCCTACGGTGAGGTGTGTGCCGGGCTCAGAGAAAGGTCTTCACCTTCTCCAGCGCCTCGAACAGGCGATCCACCTCATCAAGGGTATTATAAATCGAGAATGACGCCCTGACTGTGCCAGGAATGCCGAGCGTGTCCATCAGCGGCATGGTGCAGTGATGGCCGGTACGTACCGCCACCCCCTGTTTATCCAGCAGCATGCCCACATCCGCCGGGTGAGCGCCTTCCAGCAGGAAGGACAGCACACTGACCTTATTGGCGGCGGTACCGATGATTTTCAAGCCGTCGAAAGCCTCTGCCTGTTTGGTGGCGTGAACCAAAAGGGCGTCTTCATG
The DNA here is from genome assembly GCF_014762765.1 of Alcanivorax sp. Taxonomy (GTDB): domain Bacteria; phylum Pseudomonadota; class Gammaproteobacteria; order Pseudomonadales; family Alcanivoracaceae; genus Alcanivorax. The sequence goes on along the minus strand of NZ_JABURH010000063.1, from coordinate 1,897 downwards.
GGCTTGCAGTGCCTCCCGGTCCTGCTGATTGAACCAGTCGATGGCGGCGGCCAGGCCGATAGCCCCGGCAATGTTGGGGGTGCCGGCTTCGAATTTGTAGGGCAGCTGGTTCCAGGTGCTCTTTTCGAAGCTCACCGTTTCGATCATTTCGCCACCGGTCTGGTAGGGCGGCATGGCTTCCAGCAATTCGCGGCGGCCGTACAGCACACCGATGCCGGTGGGTCCGAACAGCTTGTGGCCGGAGAAGGCGTAGAAATCCACGTCCAGGGCCTGCACGTCCACGGGGAAGTGGGCCACGGCCTGGGCGCCGTCAATCACGGTAATGGCGCCTGCCTCACGGGCCTTGGCGACCATGTCCTGCACCGGGTTCAGGGTGCCCAGGGCATTGCTGGCATGCCCGATGGCGAAAATTTTGGTGCGCTCGGTGAGCAGCTGGTCGAAGGCGTCCTGATCCAGGCTGCAATCCTCGCGCAGCGGGATCACTTTCAAGGTGGCGCCGGTGGCCAGGCAGACTTGCTGCCAGGGCACGATATTGGCGTGGTGTTCACTGGTGCTGATCAACACCTCGTCGCCGGGCTGCAGGCGTTCACGGCCGATGCAATGGGCGACGATGTTGATGGACTCGGTGGTGCCCTTGGTCCACAGGATCTCTTCGCGGCTGGCGTTCAGGAAGCGGGCCACGGTTTCCCGGGCACCCTCGAACTGGCCGGTGGCCAGGTCGCTGAGATGGTGGGCGCCGCGGTGTACATTGGAGTTCACCGTGCGGTAGTAGTGCTCCAGCACGTTCAGCACCGCTTCCGGTTTCTGGGTGGTCGCACCGTTATCCAGATACACCAGCGGCTTGCCGTTGACCTGTTGATCCAGGATCGGAAACTGTGCGCGGAGGGCTGCCACATCAAACGTCATTACGCGGCGTCTCCTGCCGGGCTGGAATGGGTTAGTTCCGCTTCCAGCCAGGGCTGGGCCCACTCGGTCACTGCCGCGTCGGGCAGTGCCATCAGCAATTCGTTAACGAAGCCCAGGCTCAACATGCGCTTGGCTACGGCAGCGGGGATGCCGCGCGATTGCAGGTAGAACTGCTGACCGGCATCCAGCTGGCCGACGGTGGTGCCGTGGGCACACTTCACGTCGTCATTGTAGATTTCCAGCTCCGGCTTGGTGTTGATCTCGGCACCGGGGTTGAGCAGCAGGTTCTTGTTGGACAGCTCTGCATTGGTGCCGCTGGCACCCGGGTGAATGTGGATGCGGCCATTGAAGACCGCCTTGCCGCTTTCGCCGGCAAGGCCCTTGAAGTTCTGATCGGACTGGCAATTGGGCACCGCGTGTTCCACGCACAGCTGGTTGTCCACGTGGCTTTTGTCACGGACCACGAAGATGCCTTTCATATTCAGCTCGGCACCGCTCTTGTTCACCAGTGCGCGCACGTCGTTGCGGCGCAGACGGTTGCCGGTCATCAGCTGGTAGCTGTCTACCTTGCCGACGCCCTGCTGATCAATGATCAGGGTACCGATGTGCAGGGTATTGGCCTGTTCACCCTGCAACCGGTAGTGGGTCAGAGTGGCGTTGTCGGCGGTAATCAGGGCGGTAACCGCATTGGTCAGCGCCTGGCCTTCGGCGTGATAGTGCTCGATCACGGTGGCTTCGGCGCCGGCATTGAGTTTGACGATCACCCGCGGGTTGCAGTGGGCCGGCGCCTCGCTGGCGCTCTGGATCTGCACATGGATCGGTTGCTCGATACGGGTATTGGCGGCCACTTCCAGCACCACCGGCTGCCCGCACACCGCACCGTTATAGGCGGCAAAGGGGGTCTGCAGGCCGTTTACCACGGGCGCGTCGTGATGCAGATTGACGCCGGCGGGCAGGGTGCTGCCCTGCAGCTGGCCATTGTTGATGGTGA
>NZ_JABURH010000134.1 GCF_014762765.1 Alcanivorax sp. | reverse complement strand
CCGGCCAGGAAGAAGCCGCTGTGGATGGCGACGGTCAGTAGCCCCAGACCAGCCAGGAACTTATGGCAAAGTCGTTGATGGGGGCTGTGGGTGGCGACTTGCAGGAAGGCCAGTAGCACCAGAGCGATGATGGGCAGGTTCAGTATCAGGTTGAGTTGATTGCCACCGGGCAGATGGAAAAGATTCCACTCGTGCCAGTAGGCGGCATCGATCTGATGGGTAAGCAGGACGGTGCTGTTAAGCAGGAAAAGGGTCTGTGGCAGGTCGGGTTTCATGGCAGCTCTCCAGTGTCACTGCCATAAAACCCGTTATGGAGAGGGAATGCCATTACCTCTCAGGTAAGGGGCTATTCCCCGTCGCGAAACTGTATCTGCAACCCCGCCAGGAAATTGCGCAGGATCTGGTCTTTGCATTCCCGGTAATGCTTGTGGCCAGGCTTGCGGAAAAAGGCGCTCAGTTCGTGTTTGCTCATGCGGAAGTTGGCCAGCTCCAGAATGGCCAGCACGTCCTCGGCCTGCAGGTTCAACGCAATTTTCAGTTTCATGAAGATCATGTTGTTGGTCAGCCGGGATTCGGGCTCCGGTTGCGGGCCGGGCTTTTTGCCGCGCAGGGCATTGATAAGACCATTGAGAAAGATTGCCAGGGTGCGGTCGTTGCACTTCTGGAAGGCCGGATCGTCATCTTTTTTCAGCCAGTCGCTGATCTGTTCCCGGGTCACGGTTTCGCCGGCTTCGGCGAAGACACCGATCATGCGGCTATCGTCAAAGTCGAAGATATAGCGAGCGCGGCGCAGAACGTCATTATTGAGCATGGAAAACCTGTAGTGAGCGGCAGGAGAGGGCGTGGCGCCCATGTTACAGGGAACCGGTAACCGGGACACGCCCCTATTGTTCTGGCTTACGGAGTTCAGGCTTACGGGGTGAAAATTTTCAGCCCGACAATACCTGCCAGAATCAGCCCCAGGCACAGCAAACGCGGCGCGTTGACGGCATCCTGGAACAGCAGAATGCCCAGCAGCACGGTGCCGATGGTGCCCATGCCGGTCCACACCGCGTAGGTGGTGCCTACGGGCAGGGTCTGCATGGCTTTGGCCAATAGCCAGAAGCTGGCGGCCATGCCGATGACGGTTAACAGGGAAGGAAGCGGGCGGGTAAAGCCGTGGCTGGCTTTCAATCCTAACGCCCAGCCGGATTCGAGGATGCCGGCGAGAATGACCAGAACCCATGCCATGATAAAACTCCTGCATGGGGTCGTCCCCTGGCAGGCTTTTCAACAGCCTGCCCGTGGATGCCGTGATCGAGGTCGTCCTCGGGCACCGGATTGGTGATTGTATCAAGCTCTTGGAAGTGGGCAAGGAAGGAAAAGTTCCCCCGATCTGTCAGCGGGCGGTTACCCGGGCGATCCATTTTTTGGTGGGCATCTGAAACAGCCGTTGGCTTTCCGTCTGACATTTCTTCAGCAGACGTTTTTCCCGCCCGTGGATGGCATCCAGGGTATGGGCCAGGTCTTTCTGCTTCTCGATGGCGTGGCTGTGTGCCAGCACATGCTCGCGGAGCATGTGCAGGTCGTGGAGTTTGCCCAGTTTCTTGCCCAGGCGCTCCAGGTCCGCATCGTGGCAGGGTGTGTGGATGTTCTGATCCGCCAGGGCCTGCTGCTGATAGAGCAGGTACTTCGCCCATTTGCGCAGGTCATGCCAGGGTTGCGGGTCGCTGCCGCCCTGGGCCTTGATGGTGCGATTGCGGCACTGCTTGTAGGTGCGCGCCAGACCACTGACCAGCAACTCATGGTCGCTGATGCTCAGGGCCAGCGACTGCCAATATTGCTGGTCCTGGGCGAAGGCGGTGATGGCTTCCTGATGGTGGTGGGTTTCCGGCTGCAGGTCGGTGTCGCTGAACAGTGTGCTTGCCACCCGGCTCAGGGAATGTCGGCGGGGCTTGTCGGCCTTACTGGCCAGTTTCTGCAGCGTGGCGGCCATGACGTGGTTGTCGCGGGCGCCGGCCAGCAGCCGGGCGGCACTGCGGATGCCGTGATCAAAGGCGCGGTGGTCGTCGCGGCTGAGCCAGGGGCGCAGCAGTTGCCATTGGGCGCGCAGCCGTTTCACGGCCACCCGGCAGTCGTGCACGGCATTGGCGGGTAAGGGTTGATGCTGCAGATCTGCCAGTGCCTGCGCATTAATGCGGATGGCCTGCTGGCATAGCCGTTCAACCAGGGTGTTCTCGTCCATGGTTCCCTCCGTCCTCCTCCTGAGTCTGTCGGGGCATTATGACTACGTCGTGATGACCTGCGGCAATCTGCGAATTCACTCGTTGTCGCGTTGACAGTTTTCTTCCACCCAGTAGAGCTGCTTGTGCCCCAGGGCTTCATAGTGCCGGCGGGCCTGTTCTGCTGCCTGGCGACTCGGGTAGTCAGCCACTCTGGCCCTGATGCCGTTATCGTCCTGGCGCCAGAGGGTAAAGCGGTGCTCAGTCATCGGCCCACTGGTTGAAGGGCGTGCTGCTCAGCGCGCTGTTGTAATAGCGGGGATCGCCGGTGACTTCTTTGCCCAGCCAGTCGGGTTTGTCGAAGGGGGTGTCTTCACTGGGCAGTTCGATTTCAGCAACGATGAGCCCATCGTTGTCACCATGGAAGACATCAATTTCCCAGCACAGCTCGCCCTGGGGCAGGCGGTAGCGGGTCTTGTCGATGACGCCGGCGTTGCACAGCTCATCCAGCATTTGCCGGGCGTCTTCCTCAGGCACCGGGTATTCGAATTCACTGCGGGTGGCGCCCACGGTTTTACCCTTGATGGTCAACCAGCCGGTGGTGCCGGCAATGCGAACGCGTACGGTGGC
>NZ_JABURH010000147.1 GCF_014762765.1 Alcanivorax sp. | reverse complement strand
TCCCCAACGGCTAGTTGACATCGTTTACGGCGTGGACTACCAGGGTATCTAATCCTGTTTGCTCCCCACGCTTTCGCACCTCAGCGTCAGTGTCAGTCCAGGAGGCCGCCTTCGCCACTGGTGTTCCTTCCGATCTCTACGCATTTCACCGCTACACCGGAAATTCCACCTCCCTCTACTGCACTCTAGCCTGCCAGTTTCAAATGCAATTCCCAGGTTGAGCCCGGGGCTTTCACATCTGACTTAACAAACCGCCTACGCGCGCTTTACGCCCAGTAATTCCGATTAACGCTCGCACCTTTCGTATTACCGCGGCTGCTGGCACGAAATTAGCCGGTGCTTCTTCTGTAGGTAACGTCAAGTACTCACCGTTATTAGCGGTAAGCCTTCCTCCCTACTGAAAGTGCTTTACAACCCGAAGGCCTTCTTCACACACGCGGCATGGCTGGATCAGGGTTGCCCCCATTGTCCAAGATTCCCCACTGCTGCCTCCCGTAGGAGTCCGGGCCGTGTCTCAGTCCCGGTGTGGCTGATCATCCTCTCAGACCAGCTACGGATCGTCGCCTTGGTGAGCCTTTACCTCACCAACAAGCTAATCCGACGCGAGCTCATCCATCTGCACAAGGCCCGAAGGTCCCCTGCTTTCCCCCGTAGGGATTATGCGGTATTAGCTCGAGTTTCCCCGAGTTATCCCCCACAAATGGGCAGATTCTCACGCGTTACTCACCCGTCCGCCGCTCGACGCCTGGTAGCAAGCTACCATCGTTTCCGCTCGACTTGCATGTGTTAGGCCTGCCGCCAGCGTTCAATCTGAGCCATGATCAAACTCTTCAGTTAAGAAAAGCGTTTAAAGTGCCTACGCACTTAAACCATGCTCAGTTCATCATCTGAATTAACAAAAACTTTGTTGACTCGTTCAGAACTGATTATCTGTAAAGACATCGTCCCGAACAGGTCCCACACGTTTGCTTGCCTGATTGTTAAAGAGCTTGGAAGCCTTGGCTTCCTGACTGCGTCCTTGGCGTGTTGCCGTGTCCGCCGTCTCTGTGGGGGCGCATTCTAGAGATTTCCGGGGGACCGTCAACACTTTTTTCATCACTTTTTTATCAAACGGTCACCTTTTAGGCATGACGGGCAAAAAACCATCGAAAAGCCCCATATATGGTGGTTTCTTGAGCAGATCTCTTTTCGAATCAATGCCTTTCAGACCTGACCTATGGGCAAGACTGACACTAACCAAGCCTCATTTATGCCTCAGACGCCCGAAAAATATCAACTTGAGGCAGGGTGAAACAACAAAACCACCCTGATCCGCCAAAAGCAGCCGAGAAAGAGCGACAAAGGATGCCGCTATAACCTCTCTGCGAACTTCTCATTGAGGCTCTAAACCTCCGATACAGACCCGCCTCCATCAACAACTCGGCCAGACACTTAATCGCGTAGCCACTATCTGCCATGCAGACAGCCATCCCAATACGCAATAAGTTGACTATTGTCACCGCGCAGGGCTCATAGATGTATCTACATTCTATCCCTGAGGCAAAGCCCCCCGATGCATTTACTAAGCTTTCCCTTAAGGCAAAACGGAAAAAGGGAGGCCCTGGTTAGGCCTCCCCTATTTAGATACACGCAACAGCAGATTTGGCACGGAAGCGCCACACTCAAGGGCTGATATCAGGGCCCGTCAAACAAATCCTTGCCTCCAGCCTGATCTAACTCATACCAACGAGTCTTCTGCAGCGGACAGCCCTGGAGCTCACCGCCATCATGGACGCTGGTCCCGGACAGCACGACCAGCGAGCCACCAGCGCCACAACTGCTGCTGCCAGAGCCGCCGCCGCCTCCGCCGCCATCACCACCGGACCCTGGCGGCAAGATCAACACCTGAGGCGTTGAAGGCAAACCTTCAGTTGTGCTCTCGGTATAACGGTCGTTGACAGTACCAGAATTGTTACCATCCAGCCCTTGTGGTGAACCATTCGCGGCTGAGACCGCATACAGGCGGGACTTGCTCTTAACCGTACAGGTTTGCTGCAGGGAACCGGTATCCGGCAGATAGGTTGTAAAGTAAATGGTGCCCTGGACGATTGCCGGGCTGGACAACACTTTCTCACCGTCACCCTTTAACTCGATCATCCAGCCGGGCTTGTCCTTTAACTGATCTTCACTGGGGCTGGCATTGGAGGTGACATCCAGCAGATCCCCATCAGTAATGACCTCAGCCGGCGCTTGGTCCGTCAGGGCACTGCTGTCTTCCAGCACGAAAAAGTGCTCATCAGCCTGGGTATCCAGCGGATGGGCACGGTAACCGGAACCCAGCGCCACCCTCAGGAGCCAGGTATCGTTGCGCTCGCCCAACGTAATGGCTGGCGCCTCGTAAAAGCGGCGGCGACCTTCGTCTCCCCCCGCACCATCACCCAGTTGCGCCAGAGTAACGACCCGCTTGACCAGCTTGGAGGCACCGTCATTCTGGTTATTCAGGTCCACGCGGAACACCTGCCCCCCCAGATCCGCCGCATACAGATAGTCTGTAAAGCCATCAAAGTTGATATCCACCGCCGAGACCGCACCGGGAATGCTCCACTTCATGTCCGAGTGAGAATCCCGAGCCAGCCCACCACTACTGCCACCGGCGGTAACTTTCCAGATCAGGCCACCAGTATTGGCATTGACCACATAGATGGCGTTACCCATGAGGTCACCGCTACCACTGAATTGCCCCTCCGCATCGTGGTCGAAGGGACTATAGCCACCACCAAAGATCAACACCGGGACCGCCTTGTCATCGAGCATGACCTGCCCCAGTGTCGGTGGAGACCAGGTCTGCCCCATCTCCACAAAGGCACCATTACCGCCACGAATACGCCACAGCCAGCGCGGTCTCTCCTTGTCGCTCACATCCAGAGCATAGTAATTACGGCCACCGCGTCGCATCCCACCATAGAGGTAGACCTTGTCCACCTTGGTCATATTGTCCGGATCCGGCTGGCGCCATACCGTCCAAGGGCTGTCGAGCCCATAGGTGGTGCGGTCGTTATCCGCGTCCAGAGGAGGCTGGCTATAGCGCTTGGCGGCCATTGCCGCCTGTTCCGCGGGCATGAAGGTGAAATATTCCTTGCCAGATTTAGCATCCAGAGCATGGAGCATGCCGTCGTTGGTACTCACAAAGAGCACGTTATCCTGCTTGTCTGGATCCTGGCGAGCACTCTCGATATCACCCTGGTAGCCATAGTTCACCAGACGCGGCTCACTATGCAAGGGATCCCCCCAGGACGTCATCAGCTTGCCGAACAGCAGATTTCGCTGTTCATCGCTTGCACTGGCATCCAACCCATACTCGGTCTTCTCCAGATCATCAGGCATCTGGATAAGCGGTATGGACGTTGAAGAGGCGGAGGTTCCGCTGGCACTGCCGATGTCATCGTCATTGCTGGCATCAGCCACAAATAAACGCCGCTTTTCATCACCCAACAGACTGCGTGCACCCCCGAGGGTCACCTCAGGACCATCCACATCCTTAGACCAGAAACTCCGCGAATTTTCCATAAAAAATCCGGTATTGGGATCCACCGCCGCATTACCATTCTGGTCCACCAACTCCGGCGCATCATCTCCCAAGGCAAGACGATAACGCTTCAGGTTGCCTTCCCAGCGGGAATCCATTTCCGGCCCAAAAATAGCGTAGTACAACTGATCCAGATGCTGCATACGGTTGAGCTGATTTACCGCCACCCCCGGTGCCGCCACCGTGCTGTTCACATCGGAGATGGAGTTGATGATCTGCCGCAATGCACTTTCCAATTCGGTGGCCGAGGCCGCCGTCAGCGCAGAACCCTGGCCGGCGTCTGCCACTTCAGCCAGCTGCGAGGCGGTCGTGTCGTCCAGGTGGAAGCCTACCGTATGGGTATGGACTGCACTTTTCTGCGTATTTTCGGTTCCGTCGTACAGCCAGCTGGCCAGCTGCTTCATGCAGGCAAAGCTTGCCGCTGCGCCACTAGCTCCCCCCTTGCAATCACCCGGCTGGCCGGTGGTAGACGCGACCTGGCCATAAGCCCTGTCTGAAGTAGGCTCGCCATCGGTCATAAGAATAATATGGTTGGAACTACACTGCCCGGCGTTGCTGTCCAGAGGCGTGTTGTACACACCATTCTGGTCGAAACCTACCGCATCCGGTTCACCGCGGGCAAATACCGCTTTCTGCCCCATCATATACTTGGCCATCTCGGTATAGGCTTCCATCAATGGCGTGCCGCCATTGGGGGAAATGTTGTTCACCTGACGTTTCAGCTCATCGCGAACCCGCTCGCCATAATTGCCCTGATCAGCGCTCAAGGCAGTCATGACCAAACTGGCAGCATTGGCCTGCCCGGACTCCACCGCGGCCAGACGCACATTCTTGTCTGCTGTTACCGTCAACACCAGGCTGCCATTGGCCTGCCAGTTACTACTGGACATAGCCTCAGACACGATATCCGTAACATCCACTTCATGAATCACATCATTGCCATCGAAAGCACCATCCGCGCCTTCCGTAACGTAGGTTACCGCGGTGCCTGTTGAACGATTGCCGAGATTGTTGTTGCTGCTCTGCAACGCTGCTCCGGAGCCCGCTTCCGCACGGATAGTCAAGGTGACATCACCGTAGGCAGGTGTTTCCACTGTTTCAGTACGACAATAAGTAGGCCACCAGGGATAAGGGCACACTTTTTCCTCAACCAACCGGGTTGCCCCTTTGGCTCCCTTGAAACGCAGTATCGCTTTCTCGATCACATCCGGCTGAGCCTGGGACAAGCGCGAATCGAAGGGAATGGCAGTGAATCGCAACCCCCCAACACGGGAAGATTCAACCTGAAGATTGCTGGAATCCAGCGTCACCTGGCCCCCGGCAGTTTCCCAGGCATCGTTACTGCCGTTACCAATGGCATAGGCCATGCCCTGATTACAGGAAAGCTGGTCTCGGTAAGCCTGCCCATCGGCCGGACCGCCAATCACGGTCAAATTTTCGTTCTGGCCCCAGGTCACGCGCAGGCGTGGAGGGTTGCCATTGCGGGAACCGTAGGCATGAATCTCGCGGGTATTGTGCGGCGCAAGACTGCGAAAACGCAGTGCAAGCCCCTGCCCCCCACACCAGCCCGAACGGGACGTAGCCGCCTGCAGCAATGCAGTGACATCCACATCCTGACGATTGTCGCGCCGATCCCACTGCCCGGTTACAGAGGAGGAATAACCCGAACTCCAGCTACGATCTGAAACAGTATTGAGAGCGGTGAACGGTGAACTCAGCCCTGCTACGTCATAAGCCCCCTCCAGTTTCATAAGGCCACTGGCATCCTCACTCGGATCCACTTCCAGTACCGCTTCCTTGATAACCGCATAACGCGGGACATCCACGGCAGGGAAAAACAGGCCCACCTGACCATCCGCCTGGCCGCCATTGGGAAATTCGATGGTGTCACTGGTAGCCTGGAGGTTACCGGCACCGTCTTCCACGATGTCGCCATACTCATCCTCAACAGCATGACGCACCTGAGTATTGATCAGGGCATCCAGGGGCTCTACTTGCCGCATGACATAGCCACCAGTGGAACCCTGCAATCCATTGCCGTTGCCATTCTGCCGGTAGCGACCAATGCCCATGCTGATACCGCCGCCGAGACTGTCTACCACATTGGTGAAGGCTTCCTTAAGCTGGTTGATGCGGCGGTTTTCCACATCATCACAGGCCTTCACATAGCGGCCGTTATATTCTTCATCCTCACACCACACCATGGAGCCGGAAGTATCGATCAAGACCATGACCTGAGCATCCGAGCCCGAAAGTGAGGGAGAAAGATAGATTTCAGTATCGTCAGCGTAAACACCGGGCGCAGATAGCAGGCAGCAAAGCGCAATCAATCCTGTCCTTAGAGATTTCATGAACCCCCTCCTGTTCTAGTTATTCTTGGACTGGGCAATGAGTGTGCCCGGATCCGTCATGGCCTTTACGTGGAATTCCTGTACGTGGTAACTGGCGACCTGGAAGTCTGGCGCTTTGCCCTCTGCCGCCATTTCCATCCGGTGTGGCACCAATAACTGCTGCCCATTAAGCTGAGCGCCTTCAAGTAATGACAAGTCAGGAGAGACGCCAGTCTGTACCGTGCGGGATTGAGCCTGTAACAGGCCACGAGAATCGAACCGAGACGTCTGCGCGCAAGCCCCCTGACTGTTAGGCGCGGTAGCCTGCTGACAACGACGAACCGGGGTACCATCAAGCAAAATCAATAACATCGGCGAACTGTTATCAAGCACTTCGTCGTAGGTGTAGGCCAGAGATGATTCCGCCGCATGGAAGGTCATCGCCGAAAGCTGTGCGCCTGTGGAGATGCGGGCATTGAACATGGACATGCGCATGGCGGAAACTCCCATGAGCGCCAGCACAACCAGTAGTAAAAGCGTAACAACCAGGGCCACCCCTTGCTGGGCGAATCGAGTCTCCCACATACCCCCTCCTCGTTTTTGGGTGCAGCGTAACGCTGGCGCGCTGCTACTTTGCCGCAAAACCGTATCAAATGTTTTTTTTGGTCACCGACATGGCCTGTTTACTCTTTTGTGTAATTACAGCCGGCGACTGATTAAGAATCAGGATTATCTATACAACAACCAAATGCGAACAAGGTTCACAGAGTGGCAAAATCACACAATATTTGAGCAGAGTAAACCCCGGGAGCGGCAAAACGCCAATTTTTTCATAGATATGCGACTTTTAGCACACCTGTGGTGACAAGGGAAGGCATAGGCAGACGAGAGTTCAATAAGGGCGGGAAATGCCAGCGAACCAAACAGGCCCGCTGGTTGATATCGGAGAAACAGTGCGAAGAAGGCTGAAAATCAGGAGCGGCCAGGTTTACGCAACCCCCACAGACTCATGATGAGTCCTGCAGCGACATAAATGATCGCCACCGCCAGCAACACCAGGGGCGGGTCCAGGAAAACGATAGCAAACGCCACGATCACCCCGAGCAGCACCTTGAAGGGAACCCGGCCGATATGGAATTCCTTGAAAGAGTGATACTTCACCGAAGACACCATCAGCAGACCGGCACCAGCGACCACCAACGCCACCACCCACGAGATCTCGTTGCCATCCATACCCCGACTGGCCCCCAGCCACACCAGCGTCGCCACCAGACCAGCTCCTGTGGGGCTTGGCAGGCCGATGAAGAAGCGCTTATCGGTGCTTTCAGCCTGCACATTGAAGCGCGCCAGACGCAACGCAGCACAAGCCACATAGATAAAGGCGGCCATCCAGCCAAACTTGCCCAGCTCGGACAATCCCCAGGAATAGGCCACCAGCCCCGGCGCCACCCCGAAGGCCACGCAGTCAGACAGGGAGTCGTACTCCGCGCCAAATTTGCTCTGGGTATTGGTAAGTCGAGCCACCCCACCATCCAGGCCATCCAGGATACCGGCCACGATAATACCGATGGCAGCATGCTCGAACAGGCCGTTCATGGCCGCCACGATGGCATAGAAGCCGGCGAACAGGGCCCCGGTGGTAAACAGATTGGGCAGCAGGTAAACCCCCTTGTGGCGGGCGCCGGTACGGTGCTCGGCTTCCACTACCTCAAAGGTGTCAGGCTGCTCCGGTGTGGTTGTCTTGTCGTTGTCCTGCATGGTGGTCCATCCAAATTGGGTGTGACTAGTCTAACTCAGTGACCGCAAACAAAAAACGCGGCCGAAGCCGCGTTTTTTGATGATCAGGACATGATATTAATTCTTGCTCTTGTCCACGATCTGGTTTGCCTGAATCCACGGCATCATGCCGCGCAGCTTCTCACCCACCTGCTCGATGGGGTGCGCCGCGTTGTTGCGACGGGCCGCCGTCATGGACGGATAGTTCAGGGCGCCTTCAGAGATGAACTGCTTGGCATACTCACCGCTCTGGATACGCTTGAGAGCGTTGCGCATGGCCGCACGGGATTCGTCGTTGATGACTTCCGGGCCAGTCACGTACTCACCGTACTCCGCATTGTTGGAGATGGAGTAGTTCATGTTGGCGATACCGCCTTCGTACATCAGGTCAACGATCAGCTTCAGCTCGTGGAGACACTCGAAGTAGGCCATTTCCGGGGCGTAGCCAGCTTCAGTCAGGGTCTCGAAACCGGCTTTGACCAGCTCGACCGCGCCGCCACACAGAACTGCCTGCTCACCGAACAGGTCGGTTTCGGTTTCGTCCTTGAAGGTGGTTTCGATGATACCGGTACGGCCGCCACCCACGCCGGAGGCGTAGGACAGAGCCACGTTTTTGGCGTTGCCGGAGGCGTCCTGGAAGATGGCGATCAAGTCAGGAATACCGCCGCCTTTGGTGAACTCGGTACGAACCGTGTGACCCGGCGCCTTGGGAGCGATCATGATCACGTCCAGATCAGCGCGCGGCACGATCTGGTTGTAATGGATGGCAAAACCGTGTGCGAACGCCAGGGTCGCGCCTTTTTTCAGGTTCGGCTCGATTTCGTCACGGTACAGCTGGGACTGGAACTCGTCCGGGGTCAGGATCATGACCACGTCAGCTGCGGCAACAGCGGACGGTACATCGCTAACTTTCAGGCCATGGGCTTCGGCCTTGGCGATAGAAGAAGAACCGGAGCGCAGACCGACAGTCACGTCTACACCGGAATCATTCAGGTTGCAGGCGTGGGCGTGCCCCTGGGAACCATAGCCGATGATGGCCACTTTCTTGCCCTGGATGATGGAAAGATCGCAATCCTTGTCGTAATACACTTGCATGCTCATAGCTCAGGCTCTTTCAGATATCGGAAATCGATTGCAGGCAGACGCTCAGGGAGTCTGCCTGGACAGGCCCGCCACTCTAGGCTATCCGTCGCATTGCGTAAAATGATATATTTGAAACATTGCATTGCGAATAGTGCAACAAAAAGCGATATAGCAATCTATGGATACCAAACCCCTGCGCCTGTTCCTGACCCTGGCGGACACCCTGCATTTCGGACGCACCAGCACCATGTGCCATGTGAGCCCGTCCACGCTCAGCCGCACCATTCAGCAGCTGGAGGACGAGCTGGGCGTACCGCTGTTCTACCGGGACAATCGCAGCGTCACCCTGACCCGGGAAGGCCAGCGTTTCCAGGAATACGCCCGCGACACCCTGATGCGCTGGGACGGCCTGCGCCATGCCCTGCAGGAAGACCGGCGCGTGCTGCAGGGGGAGCTGAGCCTGTATTGCTCGGTGACTGCCAGCTACAGCTTCCTCTACGACATCCTAAGCAGCTTTCGCCACCAGTACCCGCGTATCGAGCTGAAACTGCACACCGGCGACCCGGCACAGGCGGTGCAGCGTATCCAGCACGGCGAAGAAGATATCGCCATCGGCGCCCGTCCGGACCACCTACCCGCCGGCATCGCCTTCCGCCCCATCGCTCGCTCCCCACTGCTGTTCATTGCCCAGGCCGGCCAGGCCCAGCTGGCGGAACGCCTTAACGGCACCGCCAGCAAAGCGGCCTGGGAGGATGTACCAATGATTCTTTCCGAAGAAGGCCTCGCCCGGGAACGGGTGGATCGCTGGTTCCGGCAACTGGGCGTAAAGCCGCACATCTACGCCCAGGTGGGCGGCAATGAGGCCATCGTCAGCATGGTCAGCCTGGGGTTCGGGGTGGGCGTCGTGCCGAAGATCGTACTGGACAACAGCCCCCTGGCAGGCCGCACCCGCCCCCTGGATGTGCAGCCGACACTGGCGCCTTATGAAGTGGGGCTGTTTACGCAGGAGCGGCGACGTGAAGAGCCGTTGATTCAGGCCTTCTGGTCACAGCTGCCAGAATAGTTCTTTCTGCAGGAGCCACAAAAAAGCCGCTCCGAAGAGCGGCTTTTCATATGGCGTCAGACATCGAGGGTTCTTACAGGCTCAACACCTTCTCGCCCCGGGAGATACCGGACACGCCGGAACGCACCACTTCCAGTACCTGGGTTTCCCCGATGGCACCGATAAAGGCATCCAGTTTGTCGGAAGCGCCGGTGAGCTGAACGGTATAGACAGTGCTGGTCACATCCACGATCTGGCCGCGGAAGATGTCCACACTGCGCTTCACCTCGGCACGCTGGGCACCGGTGGCTTTTACCTTGATCAGCATCAGCTCGCGCTCGATGTGGGCCCCTTCGGTGAGATCCACCAGCTTGACCACCTCGATCAGCTTGTTCAGGTGCTTGGTGATCTGCTCGATCTTCAGATCATTACCAAAAGTGGTCAGGGTCAGGCGCGACAGGGTGCTGTCTTCGGTGGGCGCCACCGACAGGCTTTCGATGTTGTAGCCCCGCTGGGAGAACAGACCGATCACCCGGCTCAGTGCGCCCGGCTCGTTTTCCATCAGAATAGAGATAATTCGACGCATCAGGTCCGCTCCGTCTTGCTCAGCCACATATCACGCATGGAACCATCTGCAATCTGCATCGGGTACACGTGCTCGGTGGGGTCCACATAGATATCCATGAATACCAGGCGATCTTTCAGGGCAAAGGCTTCGTTCATGGCCCCTTCCAGGTCCTCAAACTTGGTCACCTTCATGCCCACATGACCGTAGGCTTCCGCCAGGGCCACAAAGTCCGGCAAGGACTCCATGTAGGACTGGCTGTGGCGGCCACCGTATTGCATGTCCTGCCACTGACGCACCATGCCCAGGGCCTGGTTATTGATGTTGATGATCTTCACCGGCAGGCCGTACTGCAGGCAGGTGGAGAGCTCCTGAATGTTCATCTGGATGGAGCCTTCACCAGTGACACAGGCCACGGTGGCGTCCGGGAACGCGAACTGCACGCCCATGGCCGCCGGCAAACCGAAGCCCATGGTTCCCAGGCCACCGGAGTTGATCCAGCGACGGGGCTTGTCGTACTTGTAGTACTGGGCGGCAAACATCTGGTGCTGGCCCACATCCGAGGTTACATAGGCGTCACCACCGGTGGCCTTGTAAAGGGCTTCCACCACCTGCTGGGGCTTCATGGGACCGTTTTCATTGGTCTCATAGCGCATGCCGTGAACCTTGCGCCAGCCTTCAATCTCTTCCCACCAGCGCTCCAGCGCCTTCTGGTCCGGCTCGCCACCGTGCTCATCCAGAGCCGACAACATCTCTTCCAGCACCTGGTGCACCGGCCCCACGATGGGGATATGCGCCATAATGTTCTTGGAGATAGTCGCCGGGTCGATATCAATGTGAATGATCTTGGCACCCGGACAGAATTTCTTCACGTTGTTGGTCACCCGGTCGTCCAGGCGAGCCCCCACCGCGAGAATCACATCGGAGCTGTGCATGGTCATGTTGGCTTCATAGGTGCCATGCATGCCCAGCATGCCCACATTCTGCGGATCCGTGCCCGGGAAGCAGCCCAGCCCCATCAGGGTATTGGTTACCGGGAAGTTCAAGCGGTGGGCCAGCTTGGTCAGCAGTTCGCTACCCTCGCCCTGGATCACGCCGCCACCCGCATAGATCACCGGGCGCTTGGCTTTCATCAGCTCTTCCACTGCCTTGCGGATCTGGCCGGAGTGGCCACGGCTGACCGGCGCATAGGAACGCATCTTGACCTTTTTCGGATACTCGTAAGGGTTCTTCACGTTCGGCGCGGTCTGATCCTTGGGAATATCGATCAGTACCGGACCGGGACGGCCGGTGGTGGCAATGTAGAACGCCTTTTTCATGATCTCCGGAATGTCCTTGGCATCGCGGACCATGAAGCTGTGCTTCACCACCGGACGGGACACGCCGATCATGTCGGTTTCCTGGAAGGCGTCATCGCCGATCCAGTCGGAGCGCACCTGGCCGGACAGCACGATCATGGGAATGGAATCCATAAAGGCAGTGGCCAGGCCGGTAATGGCATTGGTAGCGCCCGGACCGGAGGTCACCATCACCACACCAGGCTTGCCGGTGGCACGGGCATAACCGTCCGCCGCATGGGTCGCCGCCTGCTCGTGACGGACCAGAATATGGTTGACCGTGTCCTGCTGGAACAGTGCATCGTAAATGTGCAGCACGGACCCTCCGGGATACCCGAAGATGTACTCCACTCCCTCGTCTTGCAGCGCACGGACCACCATCTCCGCGCCGGATAACATTTCCACGGTTGCTACCTCAAATTAAAATGCATACAACCCACTGCCATGCAGCGGGACGGGGTTTACAACTTGCTGCCTGCGGATAAAACACCGTATTTGGGTGCTATTGGATCCTGTCGGAGGTGGCCGACACGAACGCAGGCTGGGAGGGCGACACGGAGGAACTGCAGACCTTAAAGGGATTACTCCCGCTTTCAGGAATGAGAAACCTCCGGAGGCTCCCACAGCGGGACGAGAGTGCAGTAATACTGCTGGCAGGACATCGCGGTAACGGTGCCCCGGGTCCCGGCCTCACATTTACCGGTAAGCAAATGCGGGTCCCGATCTCCGGAAAGGCCCAATTTTGTCAGAAATGTGCGACGAATCAAAGCCCTTGATCGGGTTTGGGTTGCAGAAAATCCCTTTAACCGGTCATGCTAAAGTACGAGAGTTGAAAACCATCCAATAAGAAGACCGACACTATGACCAAATTCAGCCTGTTGCTTGGCAGCGCTCTGCTCATCCTCGCCAGCGCCAGCTCGGCGGCCAAGTTCTACAAATGGGTGGACGATAATGGCGTCACACACTATGGCGCCAACCCGCCGCAGGGAGTGGCATCCGCGGAAGTGAACACCCGCGCCAATGCCAGCTCCGACCAGGACAAGGCTCTGGAGTCCCTGCAGGAAAAACGGGACCGGGCCGCCAAAGAGCGCGAAAAAGCCGAACGGGCCGCACAAGAGGCACAGCGGGAAAAAACCGACCCGGAGGCCGTCCAGCAGGAGCGTTGCGAGCAGTATCGCAAGAACCTGGACATCCTCATCAACAAGCCGACGGTTCGCCAGGAGAACCCGGAAACCGGCGAGATGGAAGTGATTGACCAGGACAAGCGGGAGGAAATTCTGGAAAAAACCCGCAAGGCGCTGGAGCAATGCGAAGCGTCCTAGCCCCATTCAGGTAAACACAAAAAAGCCGCAGATCACTCTGCGGCTTTTTTGTGGTAATGACAGCGGATCAACGATCAAACGTGAACCGGTCCTCGTCCACCCCGATCGAGATCGTATCTCCCTGCCCAAACTCTCCTCTGAGCAAGGACTGGGCCAGTGGGTTTTCCAACTGTTGCTGGATGGCCCGCTTCAGGGGCCGGGCACCATAGACCGGGTCGAAGCCAGCTTCCACCAGTTTATCCAGCGCCGCATCGCTGAGCTCGAGGCGGATATCCCGCTCAGCCAGCCGCTTACGCAAGTAATCCAACTGAATGCCGGCAATACCCTTGAGCTGATCCTTGGCCAGCGGATGAAACACCACGGTCTCGTCCACCCGGTTGATGAATTCCGGGCGGAAGTGGTTACCCACCACCTCCATGACCGCCGCTTTCATGGCCTCATAATCGTTGTCTCCGGCCAGTTTCTGGATCAGGTCGGAGCCCAGATTCGAGGTCATCACCACCACGGTGTTGCGGAAGTCGACGGTACGGCCCTGGCCATCGGTCAGGCGACCATCGTCCAGCACCTGCAACAGGATGTTGAACACATCCGGGTGCGCCTTTTCCACTTCATCAAGCAGCACCACTGAGTATGGCTTGCGGCGCACAGCTTCGGTCAGGTAGCCACCCTCTTCGTAACCCACATAGCCCGGAGGCGCACCCACCAGCCGCGCCACGGAGTGTTTCTCCATGAACTCGGACATGTCGATACGGACCATGGCCTCTTCGGTATCAAACAGGAAGTTCGCCAGCGCCTTGCACAACTCGGTCTTGCCCACCCCGGTGGGGCCGAGGAACAGGAAGCTGCCATTGGGGCGGTTCGGATCGGACAGCCCGGCCCGGGAACGACGAACCGCATTGGCCACTGCTTCCACCGCTTCTGCCTGACCAACCACCCGCTGGTGCAGGGCCTCTTCCATGCGCAGCAGCTTGTCCTTCTCGCCTTCCAGCATCTTGGCCACAGGAATCCCGGTCCACTTGGACACCACCTCGGCGATCTCCTCGTCGGTGACCTTGTTGCGCAGCAACTGGTTCTCGGTCTGTGACTGCTGCTCTTCCTGGTCCTGAGCCGCCTTCACCTTTTTCTCCAGCTCCGGGATCACCCCGTACTGCAGCTCGGACATGCGGTTCAGATCCCCGGCGCGACGGGCCTGCTCCAGCTCAACACGGGCCTGCTCCAGCTCCGCCTTGTATTCCTGGGCACCCTGCAAAGCGGCTTTTTCGGCTTGCCAGATTTCCTCCAGATCCGCGTACTGCTTTTCCAGCTCGTCGATATCGGCTTCCAGTTTTTCCAGCCGCTTTCGGCTGGCGTCATCCTCTTCCTTACGGAGCGCCTGACGCTCCATCTTCAGTTGGATCAGGCGACGATCAAGACGATCCATTTCTTCCGGCATGGAATCAATTTCCATACGGATACGGCTGCCAGCCTCATCGATCAGATCAATGGCTTTGTCCGGCAGCTGCCGATCAGTGATATAGCGATGGCTGAGCCTTGCCGCGGCAATGATGGCGCTGTCGGTGATATCCACACCATGATGCACCTCATAACGCTCTTTCAGGCCGCGCAGAATGGCGATGGTGTCTTCCACCGTAGGCTCGTCCACCTGCACTTTCTGGAAGCGACGCTCCAGGGCCGCATCCTTTTCGATGTACTGGCGATATTCATCGAGCGTGGTGGCGCCGACACAGTGCAGCTCACCCCGGGCCAGGGCCGGCTTGAGCATGTTGCCGGCATCCATGGAGCCTTCGCCCTTGCCGGCGCCGACCATGGTGTGCAACTCATCGATGAAGAGGATGATGCGTCCTTCCTGCTTGGCCAACTCATTGAGTACCGCCTTGAGACGCTCCTCGAACTCGCCGCGATACTTGGCACCAGCAATCAGGGCTGCCATATCCAGAGACAGTACTTGTTTGTCCTTCAGGCCTTCCGGTACTTCGCCGTTGACGATGCGCTGGGCCAGCCCTTCCACAATGGCGGTCTTGCCTACCCCGGGTTCGCCGATGAGAACGGGGTTGTTCTTGGTGCGACGCTGCAATACTTGAATGGTGCGTCGGATTTCATCGTCACGACCGATCACCGGGTCCAGCTTGCCGGACTCGGCCCGCTCGGTCAGGTTGACCGTGTACTTG
This sequence comes from Alcanivorax sp., assembly GCF_014762765.1. Classification (GTDB taxonomy): domain Bacteria; phylum Pseudomonadota; class Gammaproteobacteria; order Pseudomonadales; family Alcanivoracaceae; genus Alcanivorax. The sequence goes on along the minus strand of NZ_JABURH010000147.1, from coordinate 4,018 downwards.
TCCAGTGCTTCACGCTTGTCTTCCGCATTGGGGTCATTCACGGCTTCACCTCCCCGAACCTGGGCAATCTTTTCCGCCAGCGTCTTCCTGGTGACACCGGCATTCTTCATCAACTTGCCAAGCTCGCCGTTATCATCACAGGCTGCCAGCAACACCACTTCGGTGGACAGGTACTGATCCCCTCGCTGCTGGGCCTCCCGGTCCGCCATGTTCAGCAGACGACCGGTGGCCTGGCCCATCTGCACATCGCCATTGAAGTTGCTGACCGTGGGCAGCTTGTCCACCGCCATATTCAGGGCGGTAATCACATCGCCAACGTTAGCGCCAGCTTTCTCCAGCAACGGCTTCGCCGCCCCACCCTGCTGCTGCATCAGCGCCAGCATCAGGTGAACAGGCTCAATGGTGCTGTTGCCCTGCCCCACGGCCAGGGATTGCGCGTCTGACAAGGCTTCCTGCAGGCGTGCGGTGAGTTTATCCATTCGCATTCGGGCTCTCCTTTCCGGTTGTGATCCGCGCTCCAGCCCCCTGTCGGCAAGCCAGCCACGATCACCGGTTGTTTTCAATACTGACCGAGATATGGGTCCGATTGAGCCAGACTCAAGAGTAAGGGAAGGACACAGGAGGTAATATTGCTGCGGATCAAGAAACGGAATGGATATAGCAAGGAATCGCGCCGAGGTGTCACTGGTACGAGTAACTCGAACCTCGCTACTCGCTTACCGGTTCGATTCGCACAGCCAGCGGCACACCTATTCGTCGAGCCAGATCAGGGACGCAAACCGACCCGTGTCGCCTTCTTTACGGTAGGAATAGAAACGTTTGAGATCGCAGGCCGTGCAAAGTTCGCCTCCCTGGACATCCTCCACCCCCAGACGGGCCAGTTCTATCATGGCGGCATGGGCGACGGAAAAGCGCCAGTGATGAGGGGTAGCGTCCGCCTGAAAGGCCGCTTTGAAATCAACATGGGCGTCCACAAAGGCCCGGTAGACCTCATCTCCCACCTGGTAGCATTTACCGCAGATGGCCGGGCCCAGCCAGGCGCTGACCGGCTCGCCGCCCGGGGCAATCCTGTTCACCCCTTCGGCAACGATGCCCGCCTGCAGGCCGCGCCAGCCCGCATGCACCGCCGCGACGGCACTACCATCGGTGCGCGCCAGCAGTACTGGCAAACAGTCAGCGGTAAGCACCACGCAGGGCCAGCGCTGCTGGTCGGTCCAGACCCCATCTGCTTCATTATCGGGCTCATCTGCCCGAATAACCCGCTTTCCATGAACCTGTTTCAACCAAGGCACCGGGTGATCTGCCTGCAGCAGCTTTTCCACATGATGGCGGGCCTGCTCCACCCGGGCAGGTTGGTCGCCGCAATTCATGCCCAGATTGAAACCATTCCAGGGGGGCGGCGAGTGACTGCCGGCACGGGTAGTCACAGCCACACGCACTGCCGGGTGTGGTTGCCAGCTGGGCCACAGCCATTGTGATCGGGCGGGAAGGCTCATCCTGCACTCCTGGTCACTCAGAAAGAGCAACGTCCTTCGGCTTTTTTCAGTTTGAAGACGACTTCATGTGGTGCCGACGTTGCTGGCATCACCACACCTCCGAAGTCCTTTCCTCCGGCGGTAATCATTGGCGCCCCAACAGCCGCTGATGACATCGCCGTCACCGTATGGGTGCCGTGTTTAATATCCGTCACCTTTGCCAGCTCCGAATCTGAGAGTTCCTGGCAGCGCCGTTCGAGATAATCATCCAGCCAACTCCAGCGGGTTGCCTGCTCGGCGACGTAGCTGATCTTGTACTGGCGATTATCAAGCCGCTCCTCCTGATACCCTTTGGTGCCATCCCAGGCATGGTAGGTACTGATGCAGCCCGACAGCGAAAGGGACAGCAAAGCCGTCCCCACATTCACGATTTTCATCATTCAACTTCGTCCTTGAAGTGTTACTGATCCTCGGGTCGAGCGTCTTGCTCCAGTACCCGAATCAGCTCTTGCATATCCTCAGGCAGCGGCGCTTCGAATTCACAGTATTCGCCCGTGGCCGGGTGAATCAAGCCAAGTTTGCGGGCGTGCAGGGCCTGGCGAGGAAAGCGCCGCAGGGCCTCACGCAGGGCTTCACTGGCACCGGCAGGCTGCTTGAGGCGGCCCCCGTAGAGCGGATCACCCACCAATGGATAGTTGCGATGAGCCATGTGCACGCGAATCTGGTGGGTACGACCGGTTTCCAGCTGCACCTTGATGCGGGTGTGGGCCCGGTAACGATCCAGAACACGGTAGTGAGTAACCGCTTCCTTACCCCCGTGCTTCACCACCGCCTGTTTTTTGCGGTCCACCGGGTGGCGCCCTATAGGCGCATCCACTTTGCCCCCCCCGGTCATCACCCCCACAGCAATGGCCTCATACTGGCGAAACAGGCTCTTGTCCTGCAACTGCGCCACCAGACTCTGGTGGGCTTCCAGCGAGCGTGCCACCACCATCAGGCCGGTGGTATCCCGATCCAGCCGATGAACGATACCCGCGCGGGGCAGGCTATTGAGCCGCTCATCCAGGTGCAGCAGGCCATTGAGCAGGGTGCCATCCGCATGGCCCGCTGCCGGGTGCACCACCAGACCGGTAGGCTTGTTAATCACGATCAGATCGTCATCCTGATAGACCACATCCAGCTCAATGGACTGGGGAAGATCGTCCAGTTCCGGCGCGATCTCCACCTCCAGAGCCAGGCATTCATTGCCAATCAGCTTGTCCTTGGGCTTGGCCTTTGCACCATTAACCGTCAGCACCCCATCCTTGATCCAGCCCTGCAGCCGCGAGCGGGAGAACCCCTCGAACAGCTCGGCAGCAGCCTGATCGACCCGTTGCCCCGCCTGATCTGCGCGCACCTGCTCGCTACGCTGAATTTTCTCGCCGCCAAGATGTCCCATAGTGCAACCTGTGTTTAAATGCCGTATCTGATTTACCAAGCCCGTCATTGTAACCGTTTAACGAGGAAAGAATGCCACGTCTTTTATGGCCACTGTTGGGCCTGATGCTGCTAGCTGGCTGTGCCAGCAACAAGGACCGCCCGGAATTGACCGAGGCGGACCAGTATCGGGAAGCCAGCGAGTCACTGGAGTCCAAGAACTACCTGACCGCCATTGACCAGCTCAAGGAGCTGGAAGCTCGCTTCCCCTATGGCGATTTTGCAGAGCAGGCAGCTCTGGATCTGATCTACGCCCAGTACCGGGCGGTGGATTACCCAGCCACTGTGGTCGCGGCCCAGCGTTTCATGCGCAACTACCCGGCCCATCCTCGCATGGACTACGCGCTGTATATGCGCGGTCTAGCCAACTTCAATATGGAGAAGGGCCTGTTCGACAACATGGTAAGCTCCGACAAGTCCAGCAAGGACATGGGAGCAGCCAAGGATGCGTTCCGGGATTTCGAGCGCCTGGTGAACCGCTTCCCGGATAGCGAGTACGCGCCGGATGCCCGTTCACGGATGGTCCATATCCGTAACCAGCTGGCCCGCCAGGAACTCCATGTGGCCCGCTACTATGCGCGCCGCGGCGCCATCATCGCCTCCATTAATCGGGCTCAGTATGTGGTTAAGCATTTCCAGCAGACCCCTGCCGTCCCCGAGGCACTGGCTATCATGACGAAAGGCTACCAGCGCCTGAAGCAACCGGAACTGGCAGAGAAAAGCCGCAACGTACTGGCCCTGAACTGGCCGGACAGCAAGTTCCTTGACGATGACAAACAGGTCGACCTGGCCTGGTGGCCAGACGAGGACGATGGGCTGCTGAGTTTGCTGACGTTTGATTTGCTTTGATTCAGGCTCAAGTTACAAGTTGAAAGTTGCAACGCGAACCAGCCAATCAGTAATTAAGAACGCAAGAGGCCGCGCCCCGGCATAGGGGCGCGGCCTCTTGCGTTTCAGTAACACAAAAGCGTCAACCGCGTTGCAACTTTAAACTTTCAACTTGAAGCTGCCGTTAATCTCCCGGCCGCCAGCCGTTGGTGATCGGGTAGCGCCGATCCTTGCCAAAG
>NZ_JABURH010000158.1 GCF_014762765.1 Alcanivorax sp. | reverse complement strand
ATGGCCGCGCTGGTGGCGGTGATGATCATGGTCTCCATCGGCACCTTCAGCTGGGAATCGATCCGCAACCTGGGCACCCACCCGGCCAGCAGCAGCGTGGTGATGCTGGCCACCGTGGTGGTGACCGTGTTCACCCACAACCTGGCGATCGGCGTGGGTATCGGCGTGTTGCTTAGCGCGCTGTTCTACGCTAACAAGGTGGGCCGGGTGTTCTACGTCACCAGCGAGTCCGAAGAGGGCAGCTACCGCCGTGACTACAAGGTGGTGGGCCAGGTGTTCTTCACCTCCGCCGACCAGTTCGGTGAGTCGTTCGACTATAAGGAAGGCGTGGACAAGGTGACCATCGACGTGCACCGGGCCCGCTTCTGGGACATCACCGCCATCGGCGCGCTCGACAAGGCGGTGATTAAATTCCGCCGTGAAGGCACCGAGGTGGAGGTGATCGGCCTGGACGAGGCCAGCGCCACCCTGGTGGACAAGTACGCCGTGCACGACAAGCCCGACGCCGTGGAAAAACTGATGGGCGGTCACTGAAGCCCTTAATACGCCTGATAAAAGGAAGCACTTAATGAGTCATGTGATTGCCTGTATCGACGGCTCCGCCGCCGCGGACTCGATTTGCGACCACGCTGCCTGGGCCGCCGGCCGCCTCAACGCACCGCTGATGCTGTTGCACGTTCTCGACGAGGCGCAATACCCCAGCGAGACCAACCTCAGCGGTAACCTGGGCCTGGGCGCCCGGGAGACCCTGCTGACCGAACTGGCGGACCTGGACGCCAAGCGCAACCGGCTGGCCCTGGAACAGGGCAAGGCCACCCTGGAAGCGGCGCGTGCCCGGGTGGCCGCCGACGGCGTGCCGGACCCGGTGCTGCGCCAGCGCCACGGCAACCTGGTGGAGGCCCTGAAAAGCCTGGACGACGACACCCGCCTGCTGGTGATCGGCAAGCAGGGCGTCAAGCACGGCGGCGCCGAGCCGTCCGGCGGCGAGGTCGGCGACAACGTGGAGCGGGTGGTGCGCACCATCCACAAGCCGGTGCTGATCACCGTGGGCGAATTCCGCGAGCCGAAAAGCATCATGCTGGCGTTCGATAACAGCGCCAGCACCCGCACCGGCGTGCGGTTGTTGGCCGACAGCCCGCTGTTCAAGGGCACCCCCTGCCAGCTGCACCTGGTCAAGGTCAACGGCGACGACGAGGGCCTCGACTGGGCCACCCAGTGCCTGGAGAACAGCGGCCATACCGTGGTCACCGCGCGCCTGGAAGGGGAGGTGGAAGCCGCCCTGCACCAGTATCAGGAAGAGCAGGGTATCGACCTGATCGTGATGGGGGCCTACGGTCACTCCAGGATCCGCGAGTTGCTGATCGGCAGCACCACCGACCGAATGCTCCGCAACGCCCGGGTGCCCCATTTGATCTTGAGGTAAGACCACCATTCATGAAAGAAATACCGGGTATCATCAATATTGATTTCTTTTATGAGATAGGCGCTCCTAGAATGCGCGCCATCGGTAGCTGGTGAGCCGGCTTCGGTATCCATTTCCATATCGAAAGGATTGACCATGTCATACTCCAAAGACATCGAAGCATTGAATTCCGTGGTTGGTGCCAACAAAACCTGGCACGACATCGACCCGGAAGCTGCTGTTCGCATGCGTCTGCAGAACCGTTTCAAAACGCATCTGGACATCGCCAAGTACAACGCGAAGATCATGCGCGAGGACATGGCGGCCTACGACGCCGATAACAGCAAGTACACCCAGTCTCTGGGTTGCTGGCACGGCTTCATTGGTCAGCAGAAGATGATTTCCATCAAGAAGCACTTCGGGGATACCAAAGGCCGCTACCTGTACCTGTCCGGCTGGATGGTTGCCGCCCTGCGTTCCGAGTTCGGTCCGCTGCCTGACCAGTCCATGCACGAGAAAACCGCGGTCGCCGACCTGATCCGCGAGCTCTACACCTTCCTGAAGCAGGCGGACGCCTGGGAACTGAACCACCTGTTCCGTGACCTGGACGAAGCCAAGGCCGCCGGTGACCAGGCCAAGCAGGCCGAGATCGTCGACAAGATCGACAACTTCCAGACCCACGTTGTGCCGATCATCGCCGACATCGACGCCGGTTTCGGTAACCCGGAAGCCACCTACCTGCTGGCCAAGAAGCTGATCGAAGCGGGCGCGTGCTGCATCCAGATCGAGAACCAGGTGTCCGACGAGAAGCAGTGTGGCCACCAGGACGGTAAAGTGACCGTTCCCCACGCCGACTTCCTGGCCAAGATCAATGCCGTTCGTTACGCCTTCCTCGAGCTGGGCGTTGACGATGGTGTGATCGTTGCCCGTACCGACTCCGAAGGTGCTGGCCTGACCAAGCAGATCGCTGTAACCAACGAGCCGGGCGACCTGGGCGACCAGTACAACTCCTTCCTGGAAGGTGAGTACATCGAGTCCGCCGACGAAATCAACAACGGCGACGTTGTGATCAAGTCCAACGGCAAGCTGCTCAAGCCGACCCGTCTGGCCTCCGGCCTGTTCCAGTTCCGTAAGGACAGCAACATCGACCGTGTTGTTCTGGACTGTGTTACCAGCCTGCAGAACGGCGCTGACCTGCTGTGGATCGAGACTCCGACCCCGAATGTCGAGCACATCAAACTGATGGTTGATCGCATCAAGGAACAAGAGCCGAACGCCAAGCTGGTTTACAACAACAGCCCGTCCTTCAACTGGACCCTGAACTTCCGTCAGCAGGTATTCGATGCCTGGGAGAAGGAAGGCAAGGACCTGTCCGCCTACGATCGCGCTGGTCTGATGAGCGTGAAGTACGACGACAGCGAACTGGCTGCTGAAGCTGACGAGTGGGCCAAAGAGTTCCAGGCCAAGGCGTCCCGTGAAGCTGGCGTTTTCCACCACCTGATCACTCTGCCGACCTACCACACCGCTGCTCTGTCCACCGACCAGCTGGTAGAAGGCTACTTCGGCGAAGAAGGCATGCTGGCCTACGCCAAAGGTGTTCAGCGTCAGGAAATCCGTCGCAACATCGCTACCGTGAAGCACCAGGACATGGCCGGTTCCAACATCGGTGATGACCACAAAGAGTACTTCTCCGGTGAAGCTGCGCTGAAAGCCGGCGGTAAAGACAACACCATGAACCAGTTCGAGAACAACTAAGTTCCGATCTGCTCAAGGTAAGTCTTGAAGAAGCGGCCTCCGAAAGGGGGCCGCTTTTTTTGTGAAGAAAACACATCACAGACTAGCGGGAACGGAAGCGACCAGCGCCTTGCTGAGAGGGCTGCAGGGCTAGCCCGGAATTTCCTTTTGGACGACAGAGCCGCAACGCCGAATTCCACACCGCCGTCACAGATTATGTAGGGTGCAGTTCGCCTTGGGCTCAGTGCACCCTACGTTCTTGGGAAACCGCTCGGGGTTTGTGACAACAAAAAAGGGGCGGCCCGCAGGCCGCCCCCTTTTTTTTGCGTCTGACGTCAGACACCCGACGTCCGACCTTCCCCTTACTCGTAATCGAAGGAGAAGTGTTCCGGCTTCAGCTGCATGGTGCTCTTGGTGGGCTTCAGCGCGGCATCCGCGTGGGCCTTGGCAGAGGGCAGCATGCGATCGAAGTAGAACTCGGCGGTGGCCAGCTTGGCCTGGTAGAACTCCGCCGGCTCGTTGCCGCCGTTTTCCAGCTTGTCCTTGGCAACACCCGCCTGCAGGGCCCAGAAGTAGGCCATCATGGCGTAGCCGCTGTACATCAGGAAGTCGTAGCTGGCGGTGGAAACGATATCGCGGTCCTTGGCGGCCACCAGCATGATGCGGGTGGTCAGGTAGTTCCACTCGGCGGCGATCTTCAGCAGCTTCCAGGCGAACGGACGCAGCTTGGGATCACGCAGGTTCTTGGTGCCGAAATCCACCAGCTTCTTGCTGAAGTCACGAACACACTTGCCCTTGGTCAGCAGCAGCACTTTACGGCCCAGCAGATCCAGCGCCTGGATGCCGGTGGTGCCTTCGTACAGGGTGGAGATACGCGCGTCACGGACGATCTGCTCCATGCCGTGCTCTTTGATGTAGCCGTGGCCACCGAATACCTGCATGCCGTCGTTGGCCACTTCCAGACCTTTCTCGGTGAGGAAGCCTTTCAGGATCGGCGTCAGGAAGCCCAGCTCGTCATCCCACTTCTGGTATTCCTCATCGTTGTCGGCCTGGGCCGCGCTGATCATCTTGTCCGCGTACTGGGCGGCGAAGTAGATCATGGCACGACCACCTTCGGCGATGGCCTTCTGCTTGAGCAGCATGCGGCGCACGTCACCGTGGTGGATCAGGCTGTCGGCGATGGCATCCGGTTCTTTCTTGCCGGACAGGGCACGCATGGACTTACGCTCTTTCGCGTAGGTCAGGGCACCCTGGTAGGACAGCTCGGCGTGGGCCAGGCCCTGGATGGAGGTGCCGATACGGGCGGTGTTCATGAAGGTGAACATGCACTCCAGACCCTTGTTTTCCGGGCCGATCAGGAAACCGGTGGCCTCGTCGAAGTTCATTACACAGGTGGCGGACGCCTTGATGCCCATTTTCTTTTCCAGGGAACCACAGCTGACGCCGTTATCTTCACCGATCTTGCCCGGCAGGTACTTGGGCACGATGAACAGGGAGATACCACGGGTGCCTTTCGGCGCGTCGGGCAGGCGGGCAAGAACGATGTGGACAATGTTCTCGGTCAGATCGTGCTCACCGGAAGAGATAAAGATCTTGGTGCCGGAGATCTTGTAGGAGCCATCTTTCTGCGGCTCGGCCTTGGTTTTCACCTGGCCCAGATCGGTGCCGCACTGCGGCTCGGTGAGACACATGGTGCCGCCCCAGCGACCTTCGGTCAGCGGTACCAGGTAATCCTGCAGCTGCTGGTCAGAGCCGTGCATCTGGATGGTGTTCATGGCACCCATGGACAGGCCCGGGTACATGGTGAACGACCAGTTGGCGGTGGCCATCATTTCGGACTTGATCAGACCCAGGGAGGCGGGCAGGCCCTGGCCGCCGAATTCCACCGGGTGGCTGAGACCCTGCCAGCCGCCGGCCACGAACTCGTCGTAGGCTTCCTTGAAGCCTTTCGGAGTGGTAACCACGCCGTCTTCAAACTTGCAGCCTTCCTCGTCACCGCTCTGGTACAGCGGCGCCAGGGTGTTTTCACACAGCTTGGCCATTTCGCCAATGATGGCTTCGACCATATCCGGGGTGGCTTCTTCACCTTCCGGGAAAGTCTTGTAGTGGCTTTCGAAATCGAGCACTTCGTTCATCAAAAAGCGCATATCGCGCACGGGAGCCTTGTAAGTCGGCATAACAGTTACCCTCGTCAGGCAGAAATCGATTCAACTGTCAGTAACGGACAGCGCAACAGGGCGGGCATTGTTGGGCAATTCAAGCGCAAACACATTGACTGTCAAGGCGGGCGCGGACGGGCGTTAGGGTGAATGGGCGTTCACGGGACATTGAGCGGCAAGCAACGGGATTGCTACGGAGCCACTGTAGGAGTTCCCTTCCAAGGGACGAACCGCACGCAGTGCGGAATCGACCGCAGGGCGATCAGGGGGTTCGGGTTTCTGGAACGACTTTCTGGGAGCGGGGCGAGAAGCCCCACCGATTTCCTCGCTGCCGCTCGGTTCGTCCCCTGGAAGGGAACTCCTACGACAGACGACAGATCCTGCTCCTACTTCTTCCCTTTCCAGCTATACATAGACGTAGACACCCCGGTGCGCCGGGCGACTTCGTCCCAGATGCCTTGAGGCAGAATGGCCTTCATCAGTTCCACTGACTTGGCCATGGGCGGTTCGATGACAAAGGCGTCTTTCTTCTGCATGCCCCGCATGATGCTTTTCACCACCTTCTTCGGGGTCAGCATGGGAGAAAATAGTGGCGTCTTCACGCCGTCGAACATGCCGGTGGAAATATAGCTGGGGCAAACGCTGGTTACATGCACATGCTTGATTTTGCGTACCGCCAGTTCCAGCCGCAGGGATTCCGAGAAGCCCACCACCGCCCATTTGCTGGCCGCGTAGGTGCTGCCGTAGGGCAGGCCGATAAAGGCAGAGGCGCTGGCGATATTGACCAGGAAGGCCTCATCGGCCTGGATCAGATCCTCCAGAAAGGCATGGGTGGTAGCCATCAACCCTTCCGTATTGACCCGGAAGGTGTTCAGGTGTTGTTCCAGTTCAACGGTCTCGAATTCACCGCCAAACACCACCCCGGCATTATTGATCAGGCTGGTGATGGGGCCCACTTCCTGGTGCAGCTTGTCGCGGAATTTGGCGATGGAGGCAATCTTGCTCACATCCAGTACATAGGGGTGCGCCTTGCCGCCAGCGGCCATGATGCGGTCGGTCACCTCGCGGGCAGCGCTGATGCGCCGGGCGGTCACGATGACTTCTGCGCCCTGTTTGGCAAACTCCTCAGCCATCAGGGCGCCAATGCCGGCACCGGCGCCAGTGATCAGAATGCGATGCTTTTCGAAACGGGCCATGGGCAATTCCTTAGCTACAAGCTTCAAGCAACAAGCTGCAACGCGGAGGCAGCTTGTTGTGTGTTGAGACGTTTTCGCCGCGATTCCTCTCCGGGCGCGGGCACAGCGGTTCTGAATCAAAGGGCGGTTACCGCGCCTTGCAGCTAGAAGCTCGACGCTAGCAGCTGCTTTATCCAGGCAGCTTCAAGCCGACCAGCACCACCTTGCCATCTTCCACCGAGCGGGCTCGCAAGCGCAGACCGCTGACACGAACCGTATCACCGACCACGGTCTGTTTCCCGACCTGTTTGGTAAACAGCTCGGCCACGGTGAGCCCCTGCCAGAGCGGCGGCGGTGGTTCTACGCCGTAGATGGCAATCAACTGGGCCACTGGCGTCTTGCCGAGCACCGTGAAATCGCCGTAATAGCGTTTCTCGTCGTTGCTCATCTTGTGGCACAGGTCGGACAGGGCGGACTTGTGGGACAGGGGCGCCAGCCAGGCGATCAGGTCGCCGGCCTCGATATCCGGGTTGTCACTGAGACTCAGTACCTGCTGGTTTCGGTACAGGATCAAGGGGGTGCGTTTGTCCTCGCTCAGTTCGCCCAGCGGTTTGCCTACGGCCCGGGCGCCGGCCTCTACCTCGAACTGCATCAGATAACGATCTCGGGGGGCGGCCAGCGGGACGGTCTGTTTGGGTTCGGTGGTGGGCGGCACCGATACTTTCAGTTTGCGCGCCACATAGCGCAGGCTGGCACCCTGCCCCAGCAGGGAAATCAGCACCACCACCAGGGTGATATCAAACAGCAGATAGGTCTGCTCCACGCCAGCCAGCAACGGGAATACCGCCAGGACAATAGGGACCGCCCCGCGCAGGCCGGTCCAGGCGATAAAGGTTTCTTCCCGCCAGGTGAAGCGGAACGGCAGCAGGCTCACCCACACGGCGATGGGGCGCGCCAACAGCATCAGGAAAGCGGCTACCGCCAGTGCCCAGGGCAGGTTTTCGGTGAGTCGTGACGGCGTCACCAGCAGGCCGAGGATCAGGAACATGCCGGACTGGGCCAGCCAGGCCATGGAATCCATGGCCTTGAGCACGTTATCGCCGGTGCCGCCACGGCGGTTGCCGGCCACCAGGCCGGTGAGATAGATGGCCAGAAAGCCCGAGCCACCCACCAGGTTGGTCAGTGCAAACACCATGGCGCCGCCACTGCACAGCAGCAGGGCATGCAGCCCTTCGTTGCTGCGCACCCTGAGCAGCAGCTCACTGATTACGGCACCCAGCAGCAGGCCGAGCAGGGCGCCCAGGCCGAACTGTTGCAGCAGGGTCCACAGCATGCCCACGCCCCAGTCGGCCGCCGGGTCCACCAGCAGCCCCACCAGCATCAGGGTAATAAAGATGGCCATGGGGTCGTTGAGACCGGATTCGATTTCCAGGGTGCTGGCCACCCGTTCGTTGAGGGTCACCCCGGCGCCCTTGATCACGCTGAATACCGCCGCCGCGTCGGTGGAGCCGATAATGCCGCCCAGCAGCAGCCCCACCCGCCAGTCCACGCCCATCATCCAGGTGGCAAAGACCCCGACCAAGGCGGCGGAAATAGCGACGCCCAAGGTGGCCAGGCTGAGTGCCGGCTTCAGGCCCAGCCTGAAGGTGCTGAGCCGGGTGCGCAGGCCGCCGTCGAGCAGGATAACTGCCAGGGCGATATTGCCGATCACATAGGCGGTGGAGAAATCATCGAACTGGATACCGCCGATGCCGTCCTCGCCGGCGAGCATCCCCACCACCAGGAAAATGAGCAGCGACGGCACCCCGAACCGGGCGCTCAGCGAGCCCAGCAGCAGGCCGGTAAACATCAGGCCGGTGCCGATAAGAAGAAACAGGTTCAGAGAGTCCAAGCGGAATCCATGCCAAGAGAATCAGGGTTCTATAGTAGAATAGCTTACACGCAACGTGCTGCACGCTACATGGCGAGACTTTGATCTTTGCGCAGGAGCGACGCTCCTGTGGTGAATTGCGTGCGCGGTGCTTGCAGCGTGTGATGTTGCCATTATACTAGCGCGCCCTTCTGGCTATATTTTGAACAGCAGGCCCCCTGCAAGGCGAGTGTTGAGATGGATTTTTCCCAGCGATTTGGCGTGATTGTGATCGGCGGTGGCCATGCCGGCACCGAGGCGGCACTGGCGTCCGCGCGCATGGGCGTCTCCACCCTGCTGCTGACCCACAATATCGAAACCCTCGGCCAGATGAGCTGCAACCCGGCCATCGGCGGCATCGGCAAGAGCCACCTGGTACGCGAAATCGACGCCCTGGGCGGCGCCATGGCCCGGGCCACCGATAAAGGCGGCATCCAGTTCCGCGTGCTCAATGCCCGCAAGGGGCCGGCGGTACGGGCCACCCGCGCCCAGGCGGACCGGGTCCGTTACAAGGCGGCCATCCGCGCTACCCTGGAAAACCAGCCCAACCTGACCCTGTTCCAGCAGGCGGTGGACGACCTGATCGTGGACAACGGCCGCTGCGTGGGGGTGGTCACCAATATGGGCCTGCGCTTTGTGGCCGATGCGGTGGTGCTCACCGCCGGCACCTTCCTGGGCGGCGTCATTCACATTGGCCTGGATAACCACCAGGGTGGCCGCGCCGGTGACCAGCCCTCCAATGCCCTGGCTCGTCGCCTGCGCGAACTGCCGTTCCGGGTCGACCGCCTGAAAACCGGTACCCCGCCGCGGATCGACGGCAAGACCGTGGACTTTTCCGTGATGGAAGAGCAGTGGGGCGACAGTCCGCTGCCGGTGATGAGCTACCTGGGCAAGGTGGAAGAGCACCCGCAGCAGGTGTGCTGCTACATCACCCACACCAACGCCCAGACCCACGACATCATCCGCAGCGGCTTCGACCGCAGCCCCATGTTCACCGGCGTGATCGACGGGGTCGGGCCGCGCTATTGTCCGTCCATCGAGGACAAGGTGAACCGCTACCCGGACAAGGACAGCCACCAGATCTTTGTGGAGCCGGAAGGGCTGGATACCCATGAGCTGTACCCCAATGGCATTTCCACCAGCCTGCCGTTCGATGTGCAGCTTGAGGCGGTGCGTTCCATCCGGGGTTTCGAGAATGCCCATATCACCCGGCCGGGCTACGCCATCGAATACGACTATTTCAATCCCCAGGATCTCAAGCACAGCCTGGAGACCAAGCACATGCCCGGCCTGTTCTTCGCCGGCCAGATCAATGGCACCACCGGCTACGAAGAGGCCGGTGCCCAGGGGTTGCTGGCGGGCCTGAACGCGGCGCGACTGAGCCAGGAAAAAGACGCCTGGACCCCCCGTCGCGACGAGGCCTACATCGGCGTGCTGGTGGATGACCTGATCACCATGGGCACCCAGGAGCCCTACCGCATGTTCACCAGCCGCGCCGAATACCGCTTGCTGCTGCGCGAGGACAATGCCGACCTGCGCCTTACCGAAAAAGGCCGTGAGCTGGGCCTGGTCGACGATGAGCGCTGGGCCGCGTTCAACGCCAAGCGTGAGGGCATGGCCAAGGAAGAGCAGCGCCTGAAAAGCACCTGGGTGCAGCCGAAAACGCCCCAGGCGGAGGCGGTGAACGCCCTGATCGAGAAGCCGCTGACACACGAATACAGCCTGCTGGATCTGCTCAAGCGTCCGGAGTTGAGCTACGCCACCCTGGCGGACGCGGTGGCGCTGGGCGAGCGTCCGGATGCGGCAGTGATCGAGCAGATGGAAATTCTTGCCAAGTACGCCGGCTACATTGATCGTCAGAACGACGAGATCGCCAAGTTGCGGGCGGCGGAAACCACCCGCCTGCCGGAAGACTTCGATTATGGTCAGGTGAAAGGCCTGTCCAACGAGGTGAAACAGAAGCTGGGAGAGATCCGCCCCGAAACCCTGGGGCAGGCGGGCCGGATTCCCGGGGTAACCCCGGCGGCCATTTCCCTGCTGATGATCTATCTGAAGAAGCACCAGCACCAGCAGAAGGCAGCCCAGCAGGCATGAGCCTTTCCACAACCTTATCCGATACCCTGGCCCGCGGCGTTGACGCCCTGGGCCTGTCACTCAGTGATGACCAGCAACGCCAGCTGCTGGCGTACGTGGACCTGCTGGTGAAGTGGAACCAGGCCTACAACCTCACCGCCATTCGCGATCCGGCGGAGATGGTTACCCGCCATCTGCTCGATTCCCTGGCAGTGCTGCCGTACGTGGCAGACACCGACACCCTGGACGTGGGCACCGGTGCCGGCATCCCGGGGATTATTCTGGCCGTATCGCGGCCGGATCAGGCCTTTACCCTGCTGGATTCCAACGGCAAGAAAACCCGCTTCGTGCGCCAGGCCCGCCGCGAGCTGGGGCTGGATAACGTGGAGGTTGTGCACGCCCGCGTGGAACAGTACGGTAAGAGCCCATCACAGATAATTTGCCGTGCCTTTGCCTCCTTGTCGGACATGCTGGCACTCATGGCGCCGATAATTACCGATAATACCCGGGTACTGGCCATGAAAGCGGCCAGCACAGAGCGGGAATTGGCGACCATGCCGCCGCACTGGCAGGGAAACCACCATAGTCTGAACATTCCCGGGCTCGATGAGCCCAGGACACTGGTGGTGGTACAACAGCGCAGCGATTGAAGGCCACCGGGGTGGCCTCCATAAGGAGACAGCAGTGACCACCGTATTTGCCGTAGCGAACCAGAAAGGCGGCGTGGGGAAGACCACCAGCAGTGTGAACCTGGCGGCGTCGCTGGCAGCCACCCGCAAGAAAGTCTTGCTGGTGGATATCGACCCCCAGGGCAATGCCACCACCGGCTCCGGGGTGGACAAGTTCGAGACGGATTACACTATCTACGATGTGCTCTGCGATGACGTGCCCATCGAGCAGGCGGTTACCGGTACACCTGAAGACTCCGGCTTTGCCCTGATTGCCGCCAACGGCGACCTGACCGCCGCCGAAGTCCAGATGCTCGAACTGAAGTCCAAGGAATTCCGCCTGCGTAACGCCCTGGCGCGGATCCGTGACGACTACGATTACATCCTCATCGATTGCCCGCCGTCTCTGAACATGCTCACCGTGAATGCGTTGACGGCGGCGGACTCGGTGATCGTGCCGATCCAGTGCGAGTACTACGCCCTGGAAGGTCTGACCGCGCTGATGAACACCATCGAAAAGATCCGCTCGGTCCTCAATCCCAAGCTGCACATCGGTGGCCTGTTGCGCACCATGTACGATCCGCGCAACAGCCTGTCCAACGATGTGTCCAATCAGCTGATCAGCCACTTCGGTGACAAGGTGTATCGCACCATCATTCCCCGTAACGTGCGTTTGGCGGAAGCGCCCAGTCACGGTGCGCCGGTGATCACCTATGACCCCAAATCCCGTGGTGCGGTCAGTTATCTGGCTCTGGCCGGTGAGATCCTGCGTCGTGAGCAGGCCCTCAAGGCCCAGCCTGCAGCAGCTTCATAAGGAACAACATCATGGCGGCAAAGCGTAAACGCGGTCTCAGCAAGGGCCTGGATGCCCTGCTCAGCAGCAGCGAATCCTACCAGCAGCATCAGGACGAAGTGCGGATCCAGCAGCAGGCGGAAGATCGGGTCAGCGGTGTGGAGTATCCACCCCGTGACGGCGAGCTGCGTCACCTGCCGGTGGAATGCATGGAGCGCGGCCGCTACCAGCCGCGCCGTGACATGTCCCCGGATGCTTTGGAAGAGCTGGCCGAGTCCATCCGCGCTCAAGGGGTCATGCAGCCCATCGTGGTGCGGCCTCTTGGCGAAAAGCGCTACGAGATCATTGCCGGTGAACGCCGCTGGCGTGCCGCCAAGATGGCCGAGCTGGACACCATCCCGGCGGTAATCCGCGAGGTGCCCGACGAAGCCGCCATCGCCATGGCGCTGATCGAGAATATCCAGCGGGAAAACCTCAATCCCATGGAAGAGGCCATCGCCCTGGGACGCTTGAAGGAAGAATTCGGGCTGACCCATCAGCAAGTAGCCGACGCGGTGGGCAAATCCCGCGCCATGGTCACCAACCTGCTGCGCCTGATGAGCCTGGAATCCGACGTCAAGAAGCTGCTCGAGCATGGCGACCTGGAAATGGGTCACGCCCGTGCGCTGCTGGCGCTCACCGGCAACAAGCAGGTGGAAGCCGCCCGCACCGTCGTGGCCAAAGGGCTGTCCGTGCGCCAGACCGAAGAGCTGGTGCGTGATTTCGAAAAAGCCAAACCCGCCAAACCGGCTCCACCCAAGGAAGATCCCAACGTGAAAGCGCTGATCGGCGATTTGTCTGACCGCCTGGGTGCCCCGGTACAGATCCAGCAAGGTCAGGGCAACAAGGGCAAGCTGGTAATCAGCTACAACAGCCTGGATGAACTGGATGGCATCCTGGCGCACATCAAGTAACCCGTCCGGCGTAGTAACCAAGGAAGGTATGGAGGGATAGTGGGGCGGTTTCTTTACCGGGCCGAGGCCGACGGCAAGCCGGTTTCCGGCATTCAAGATGCGGACAGTGCCGCTGAGGCCGTAGCCCTGCTCAAGGAGCAGGGTCTGCAGGCCGTGCGCCTGCAGAGCGATGCCATGAGCGCCGCCATGCCCCTGGATACCAACGGGCTGGCGGACCAGGACTACGCCGAACTGCGCCACTATTTCCAGGCCCGCCACGGGCTGCGCCCCTTCCTGCTGATGCTGCTCAAACAGACCTGGCTGCTCTGGCTGCTGACCATACCCGGTGCGGTACTGCTGTGGCTGGCCGACTATCGGCTGTGGGCAGGCCTGTTGTTGCTGGTGCCGCTGACCATGGCCGCCATTGCCCTGTGGAAATACCGCGACGCCCGGGATTTCGATGCCATGCTCTCCGCCATTGCGCTGGGGTACTGGCAAAAAGCCGCCTCCTTGGGTGACCGGCTGGGTCGTCGCATCCGCGATGAATCCGTAGCCATGGAGCTGACTGTGCAAAGAGCCTGTTTGCAGGCCCGGACCGGGGAGACCGACGAGGCACTCGCTACCCTGGCACCCTGGCAACCGGTCATGGATATGCTGATGCCGGGCATGTACGCCGCCCAGCAGGCGCGGGTCTATCTGGCCGCCCGTGAGCATGAAGCCCAGTTATGTTGCCACCGCGAGGCTGTGGCAGCCTCCCAGCAGGACCCAAGCCAGACCCTGGACTATGCCCTGATGGAAGCCCGCTACGGCTCCGCCGCCCGTGCCCACTGCCTGCTGCTGGAAGTGGATCCGGCGCTGTTGCCGGAATATGGCGATGCCTTTGTGCCCTGGGTGGAAGGGATCGTGGCCTTGCGCCAGGGGCGCGATCAGGCAGCGGCCACCAGCCTGAGCCTGGCTCTGGACAGACTGCAACTGCTGGCTGGCAATCCGGCGGTGTGGCCCACCCTGGCCATGGTAGGGGGTGATGCCGCCCGGGTCCTGTTGCGGCTGGGGCAGAGCGATGAGGCGGCGGCCATGGTAGATGCTGTCTGGCCAGTGCTGGCGGTTCATGGTGAACCGGACCAGCTTGCCGCCCTGGCGCCGGTGCTGCCCTCAAGCGTATAGCTGATGGCGCTGCCTGATCGGTAAACAAAAGAATTTTAATGTTTACCAAATTGCATGAATCTGGTTCATAATGGGCGTGGCCCCGCTCTCACCACTTTTCCCTTCCGCAATTGGTCTTACATTGACTAACAATCCGCCCTGCACGGTTGCCAGTAGCGTGCCAACTCCATATACTTCGCCGCGCTAAAGATCAGGGGTGCCAAGACCTTGCGCCTGGTGCGGCATCAACTTGCATCAGCCCAGAGGCTTCACGGTGACCAGCAACGAATTTCAGCCCAACAGAGCACTGTTCTGGGGCTTAATGCGCGCCCAGCTTGTAACGCTGGTGCTTTTCGCGCTGCTGGTAACCACCCTGGCCGGTACACTGGCCGGTCTGGTAGCGGCCTGGGGAGGCTCTATCAGCCTGATCGCTTACGCCTGGGGTGGCTTTCAGTTATGGATGCACCCCGGAAACCGCGCACCGAAACGCATGGCCACTGCCGCGATTCGGGCAGAGATGGGCAAGATCGCAATTATGTTGTTGCTGTTCTGGCTCACCTTCTCCAAGGTCCCTGAAGCGCGGGAAATGAAAATCGCAATGGTTCTGCTGCTGGGCTTCATGCTGACCCAGATTGTGGGCTGGGTTCAGGTGGCACGCCTGGACGGGCAAACGGCGGCAGAACAAGACAGTCAAGACGACTGAGACGGTAGGCATCGGCTCTCTAACAGAGGTTTGACATGGCAGCGAACTCCGCCGGCGAGTACATCAAGCACCACCTGGGTAATCTGACCTATGGCAAACTGCCCGAAGGGTATGTCCGTGAATGCCATGGTCACGCGGAAACGCTGACTGAATCTACCTGGACCTTCGCCTGCAACGGTAACGAAGCCAAAGACATGGGCTTTGCCGCCTTTCATGTGGATTCTCTGGCCTGGTCCGGCGGTCTCGGCATTATCATGTGCCTGGTTTTCTGGCTGGCCGCCCGCAAGGCGACTGCCGGTGTTCCCACCGGTTTCATGAACTTCATCGAAACCATTATCGAATTTATTGATACCCAGGTTCGCGACTCCTTCCACGGCAAGAGCAAGCTGATCGCCCCGCTGTCACTGGTGATCTTCTGCTGGGTCTTCCTGATGAACCTGATGGACCTGATCCCGGTGGACTTCATTCCGAAGACCTTCGAACTGATCATGGTCAACTTCTTCGGCTGGAGCGCCCACGAAGCCTACTTCAAGATCGTGCCCAGCACTGACCCCAACATTACCCTGTCCATGTCCTTCTGCGTGATGCTGCTGGTGATCTTCTTCACCATCAAGACCAAAGGCGTGGGCGGTTTTATCGGTACCCTGGCTCTGCACCCCTTCGAGGCGAGCAACCCGGTTATCAAAGTCCTGCTGATTCCAGTCAACCTGCTGCTGGAAACCATTGGCCTGCTGGCCAAGCCGGTTTCACTGGGGCTGCGACTGTTCGGCAACATGTACGCTGGCGAGTTTGTATTTATCCTCGTGGCGGCCATGATGGGCACCTGGCAGTTCATTGGTGCCTGGCCCTGGGCGGTGTTCCATATTCTGGTAATCACCTTGCAGGCATTTATCTTTATGGTTCTCACCATCGTTTATCTCAGCATGGCGGTGGAAGACCACTAAGTAAGTTTTTTAAACCGGTTTTTAATTAAACCAACCAAGCACTTAACGGGAGTGTAAAGATGGAAGGCATTCAATTTCTTGCTGCTGCTATCGTAGCTGGCCTGGCGGCCATCGGCGCAGGTCTGGGTTTTGGCATGATGGGTGGCCGTTTCCTGGAGTCTGTGGCTCGTCAGCCTGAACTGGCACCGATGCTGCAAACTCGCATGTTCATCATCGCCGGTCTGCTGGATGCTGTGCCGATTATCTGTATCGCCATCGCGTTCCTGCTGATTTTCCAGTAAATCGCGCTTTACTTTTTAAGCCCCGATTTTGGGAAATCTAAGCAACGCGGATTGAGGTGTTGGCATGAATATTAATGCGACACTAATTGGCCAGGCCATTTGGTTTGCCCTGTTTGTGTTCTTCTGCATGAAGTTCGTTTGGCCTCCGATTTCTCGGGCGCTCGAGGAACGGAAGCAGAAGATTGCCGAGGGCCTGAGTGCCGCGGATCGGGCAGAGCGTGATCTGGAACTGGCGCAGGAAAAGGCGACCGCCAATCTCAAAGAAGCGAAAGAGAAGGCGGCCGAAATTATTGATCAGGCCAATCGCCGGGCTAATCAGATTGTGGAAGAGGCTAAAGATGCAGCGCGCACCGAAGGTGAGCGTCTGGTAGCCAAAGCCCATTCTGAGATTGACCAAGAGGTTAATCAGGCTCGTGAGCAGCTGCGTAAAGAAGTGGCGGCCCTGGCGCTGAGCGGTGCCGAGAAGGTACTGGCTGGCGAAGTAAACCAGGACGCGCACAAGCAGATGCTTGAGCAGCTGGCGGCTGAACTCTGAGACTACGGGTAACCCATGGCTGAACTGACCACCATCGCACGCCCCTACGCCAAGGCCGCCTTTGTTTTTGCAAAGGAACAAGGCGACCTGGGCAAGTGGGAAAAGATGCTGGGCTTGGCAGCGGCAGTGGCAGGTGATGCCACCATGCGTGCCTACCTTGACCAGCCGGAACTGGATGACGCTGCCAAGGTTTCTGCTTTTGCAGAAGTCTGTGGCGATGAACTCGACGAAAGTGGGTGCAATTTTGTTGCACAGCTGGCGCATAACAAGCGTCTGCCGCTTTTGCCGATCATCCTGCAACTGTTCCACGAGCTTCTGGCCCAGGAGCAGCGGTTCACCGATGTGGAGCTCGTCTCCGCATTCGATCTGGACGACGCTGCAACCGAGAAGCTGGTAACAGCGCTGAAGAAACGCCTTGGCACTGACGTGAATGTCACCACGTCTGTGGACCAGTCCCTGATTGGAGGCGTGCTGGTGCGAGCCGGCGATACCGTAATTGATGGCAGTGTGCGTGGCCGACTAAACCGTCTGGCAGAGCAACTGAACTCTTGAGTTTGAGGGATTAGAGATGCAGCAACTCAACCCGTCCGAAATCAGCGAGATTATCAAGTCGCGCATCGCGAAACTTGATACCTCCACCGAAGCACGCAACGAGGGTACGGTGGTATCCGTATCCGATGGTATTGTGCGTATTCATGGTCTGGCCGACGTGATGTTCGGCGAGATGATCGAGTTTGAGGGCGGCATCTACGGCATGGCCCTTAACCTGGAGCAAGACTCTGTGGGTGCCGTGGTCCTGGGTGATTACCTGGGTCTGGCCGAAGGTCAAAAGGTACGTTGTACCGGCCGCATCCTGGAAGTGCCGGTAGGTCCGGAACTGCTGGGTCGTGTCGTGGACGCCCTGGGTAACCCCATCGACGGCAAAGGCCCGGTCGACGCCAAGCAGACCGACGCGGTCGAAAAGGTAGCGCCCGGCGTTATCTGGCGTCGTGAGGTGAACGAGCCCGTCCAGACCGGTTACAAGTCCATCGATGCCATGGTGCCGATCGGCCGTGGTCAGCGTGAGCTGATCATCGGTGACCGTCAGATTGGTAAGACGGCAGTAGCGGTTGATGCCATCATCAACCAGAAGAACTCCGGCATTAAGTGTGTCTACGTCGCCATCGGCCAGAAGCAGTCCACCATCGCTAACGTGGTGCGCAAGCTGGAAGAGCACGGTGCCATGGACAACACCATCATCGTTGCGGCTTCCGCCTCCGATCCGGCCTCCATGCAGTTCCTGGCAGCCTTTGCCGGTTGCACCATGGGCGAGTACTTCCGTGATCGCGGTGAAGATGCACTGATCGTTTATGATGACCTGACCAAGCAAGCCTGGGCCTATCGTCAGATTTCCCTGCTGCTGCGTCGTCCGCCGGGTCGTGAAGCTTATCCTGGTGACGTGTTCTACCTGCACTCCCGTCTGCTGGAGCGCGCCGCCAAGGTAAACGAAGAATACGTTGAGCAGTTCACCAACGGTGAAGTGAAAGGCAAGACCGGTTCTCTGACCGCCCTGCCGATCATCGAAACCCAGGGTGGTGACGTTTCCGCTTTCGTACCGACCAACGTAATCTCCATTACCGATGGTCAGATCTTCCTGGAAACCGACCTGTTCAACTCCGGTATCCGTCCGGCGATGAACGCGGGTGTATCCGTATCCCGTGTAGGTGGTTCCGCGCAGACCAAGATCGTCAAGAAGCTCGGCGGTGGTATTCGTCTGGCTCTGGCTCAGTACCGTGAACTGGCGGCATTCGCCCAGTTTGCTTCCGACCTGGATGACTCCACTCGCGAACAGCTGGAGCATGGTCAGGCGGTAACCGAGCTGATGAAACAGAAGCAGTACAGCCCCATGAGCGTTGCCGAAATGGGTGTTGTTCTGTACGCAGCGAACGAAGGCTACCTGAAAGGGATGGAAGTCGAGAAAATCGGCGCCTTCGAAGCGGCTCTGCTGGACTACATGAACAGCGAAAAGAAAGCGTTGATGGACAAGATCAACGAGAAGGGTGACTACAACGGCGAGATCGAAGCCGAGATCAAAGAATCTCTCGATCAGTTCAAAGCCACCCAGACCTGGTAATTCGCTGAAAAAGGGTACTTCCTATGGCCAGCGGTAAAGAGATCAAAGGCAAAATTGCCAGCGTCCAGAGCACGAAGAAAATTACCCGTGCAATGGAAATGGTGGCAGCCTCCAAGATGCGTAAAGCGCAGGATCGTATGGCGGCAAGCAAGCCCTACGCGACTCGCATGCGTCAGGTGGTTGCACATCTGGCCAATGCCGATCTGGAATACCGGCACATTTACCTGCAAGAGCGGGAAGTGAAGAACGTTGGCTACATCGTAGTGACCTCCGACCGGGGTCTCTGCGGTGGCCTCAACGTGAATCTGCTCAAGAATGTCGTCAAAAGCGCGCGCGAGTGGGAAGAGCAAGGCGCCAAAGCCCAGTACTGTGTAGTGGGCTCCAAGGGTGTCAGCTTTTTCAAGAGCGTTGGCGGCAATGTGGAAGCGACAGTGTCCGGTCTGGGGGATACCCCGCACCTGAACGATCTGATCGGTTCCATCAAGGTAATGCTGGATGCCTACGAAAATGGTGAGATCGATCGCCTGTACATCGTGTACAACGAGTTCGTGAACACCATGACCCAGGCGCCCAAGAACATTCAGATGCTGCCGCTGGAACCGGCGGAAGATGAAGAGTTCAAGCGCCACTGGGACTACATTTACGAGCCTGCCCCGAAAGCACTTCTCGACGAGCTGCTGGTGCGGTTCATTGAGTCCCAGGTGTATCAGGGTGTGGTTGAAAACAATGCCTGCGAGCAGGCAGCGCGAATGGTAGCGATGAAAGCGGCCAGTGATAACGCCGGCGACATCATTCGTGATCTGCAGCTGGTGTACAACAAGGCACGCCAGGCTGCAATTACGCAGGAAATCTCCGAAATCGTTGGTGGTGCTGCTGCGGTCTGATTTGTCAGCAGACTGGTAGAAAGAACGCGGCAAAAACGCAAGTTAAGAGGATGCAAGCATGAGTAGCGGTCGTATTGTTCAGATCAT
>NZ_JABURH010000091.1:4919-19660 GCF_014762765.1 Alcanivorax sp. | reverse complement strand
CTTTCCGGCTGCCAAAAGCGACCGGGACTATCACACAGCATCTACAGGAGCAGGTGATGAAAACACTGACATTTGCCAACGGCGATACCATGCCGCAACTGGGACTGGGTACCTGGAAATCCCGGCCCGGCGAGGTCTACGAGGCCGTGAAGGCAGCCATCGAGATGGGTTACCGGCATATCGACTGCGCCCATATATACGGCAACGAGGATGAAATCGGCCAGGCGCTGCAGGAGGTGTTCGCAGCCGGTACGGTACAGCGCGAGGACCTGTGGATTACCTCCAAGCTGTGGAACAGCGACCATGCCCCGGAGGATGTGCAGCCGGCCCTGGAAACCACCCTGAACAACCTGAAGCTGGATTATCTGGACCTGTACCTGATGCACTGGCCGGTGGCCCTGAAGAAGGGCGTGCCCTTTCCCCAGTCCGGCGATGACATGGTGTCTTTGAATGATCTGCCCGTGGCAACGACCTGGGCCGCCATGGAAGCACTGGTGGATAACAACCTGACCCGGCAGATCGGCGTCTCCAACTTCAGCGTCAAAAAACTGCAAGACCTGATCGGCAAGGCACGGTTGAAACCGGCCATGAACCAGATCGAACTGCATCCCTATCTGCAGCAGAAAGAGATGCTGCGCTTCTGCCAGCAACAGGGCGTTCACCTGACCGCCTATTCCCCGCTGGGCTCCTCCGACCGCCCGGACGGCCTCAAGGCCGAGGATGAACCGGTGCTGCTGGAAGACCCGATCCTCCATGACATCGCCGACAACCACAACGCCAGCCCGGCACAGGTACTGATCGCCTGGGCCCTGCAACGGGGCACGGCGGTGATCCCGAAATCGGTGAATCCGCAACGGCTGCAACAGAATCTGGCCGCCGCCGACCTGCGGCTCAGCGAGGACGACATGCAGGCCATCGCCGAGCTGGACCGTCACCGCCGCTACGTGGACGGCGGCTTCTGGGCCCAGCCGGGCAGCGATTACACCCTGGAAGGCCTCTGGGACGAATAACCGGCCAACGCCAATCCAAACCGTAGGGTGCCACTGAGCCTGAGGCGAACTGCACCGCAACCGCCGTGGTCATGGTGCAGTTCGCCTCAGGCTCAGTGGCACCCTACGCAAACGTCGCCCCTCCTCATTTCTTCACGCCCTTTGGCCCGGGAAGACATGGTCACCAGCGGCCGGGAACGGCCATCCTTGGGTTTTCATTTTCATCAGGATGACCCATGGATTTTCTGCGCACTCCGGATTCCCGTTTCGAGCGACTGCTGGACTACCCTTTCGAGCCCCACTATGCAGACGTGGGCGGCCTGCGGATGCATTATCTGGACGAAGGCCCGGCCGATGCCAAGCCGGTGCTGATGATGCATGGCGAGCCGTCCTGGTCGTACCTGTACCGGCACATGATTCCGATCTGCGCCGCCGCCGGGCATCGGGTGCTGGCCCCGGACCTGATCGGCTTCGGCAAGTCCGACAAGCCCACCGACATCAACGCCTACAGCTACCAGAGCCATATGGACTGGATGCAATCCTGGCTGGAGCAGCTGGACCTGACCGATATCACCCTGGTCTGCCAGGACTGGGGATCGCTGCTGGGCCTGCGCCTGGCGGCGGAGAATCCGGAGCGCTTTCGGGCCATTGTGGTCGGCAACGGCATGCTGCCCACCGGCGACCAGAAAGTGCCGAAAGCCTTTCAACTGTGGAAGAACTTCGCGCTCTACAGCCCGGTGTTTCCCATCGCCCGGATCATCGGCAGCGGCACCTTCAAAAAGCTGGGGCCGGATGAGCGCCGCGCCTACGATGCGCCCTTCCCGAACAAGAAGTACAAGGCCGGCGCCAGGGCGTTCCCCAAGCTGGTACCGGTCACCCCGGACGACCCGGCCAGCGATGCCAACCGCAAGGCCTGGAAAGTGCTGGAGCAATGGGACAAACCCTTCCTGACCACCTTCAGCAATGGCGACCCGATCACCCGGGGCGGCGACAAGTACATGCAGGAACGCATTCCCGGCGCAAAAGGTCACCCCCACCAGACTCTGGTAGGCGGGCACTTTCTACAGGAAGATTCGCCGGTGCAGTTTGCCCGCGCCGTGAATGAGCTGATTGCCTCGATGGAATCCTAGGCACCCGGGCGGCTGGCCATAGAGAGCGCAGGAGTTTGTGAGCCATGCGCTCTCTTTGTCGGGATAAAATCGCCCCGGAAGCGCCCCCGCAAACCGGAGATCCTAGGCTTCCAGCCTGTCACCAACAGCCAGGGTGCGAGTCCGGATGTCATAAAAAGCGCTCAGGGGGACCGGCCTGGAAAACACATAACCCTGAATACGATCACAGCCCAGATCCATCAACGCCTTGACGGTATCATTGTCTTCCGGCCCCTCCGCAACAACCGTCATATTCAGCTCATGGGCCAGGGCAATCACCGCTCGCACTATGGCGTAGTGGGCATCTTCTTCCAGCATGTCACTGACGAAACTGCGATCAATCTTTATTTCACTGACCGCAAACTGTCGCAAATACGACATGGAAGAAAAGCCAACGCCGAAATCATCAATACTGCACTCCACGCCCAGCTCTGCCAGACGGGCAACCACTTCGCTGACTTTTTCCGGATCACTGATGACACTGGTTTCTGTCATTTCAAGGCGCAAATCTTCTGGCCGCCCCTGATACTTTTCCAGTGCCTGTAGCACGACACGATACAAGTCGGTTCCCAGCAGGTCGACAGCTGAAACATTCACACTCAGACAGGTAGGCAAGCCATCATGGCGAAGCCCTGCAGCAATACGGACAGCTTCATGCAAGACATACTCTGTCAGCCTGGATATCAGCCCGGCGCGCTCCAGCAAGGGAACAAAGTAAGCCGGTGACAACTCCCCCAGGGAAGGGTGATTCCAACGCACCAGCACCTCGGCGCCGACCACCGTACCACTACTCAAATCAACCTGAGGCTGCAGACAAACACTCAAGCCTTCACCCTGCATTCGCCGAAAATCGCGAATCACGAACAAGGCCTGCGGGTCCGGGTCCATTCCCGGGTGGTAGTGCATCCAGTAACGTCGTCGGCTGGCGCCAACTGCCATTGCCGTTTCCGCCTGCCTCAATACTTCTGTTACATCACACTGGATGCCTTCCAGACGTGCCACCCCCACGCCAAAACGGGGCTCCATATCCATACCACCCACCGACAAGGGCGACACATCAATCAGATCCTCAATGCTCGACACGGTACCTTCTGCCAACACCGCAAAAACGCCGCGCCCAAAGTGCCCGACGGCGAGAAAATTCTGCTTCTGAAATCGTTGCCCGACTGCCGCCAACATTCCCTCACCGATCTGAAATCCCAATGCACAGATAATTTCATTCAAGTCGGTCAATTTAAGAACCAGCAGGACACAGGATTTTTTCTGTTGGACTTTATCACGGGAGATAGTCTGTAGCTGGCTGAAAAATCCGGCGCGGGTAGCCAACCCGGTCAGGCGGTCATGGCTGGCCCAATGGCGCAACTCACTTTCCGCTTTTTTCTGTGAATCCAGGGCCTCTTCAAGATCACGTGTGCGGCGCTGAACAAGGTTGCGCATTTGCCATGAATAGCCATAGCCCAATAGCGCGAGTAACAGCACCCCTGCCAGGCCCAACAACAACCATTTGTAACGCCACCATCCTGCTTTTTCGGACCACTCGATCTGGCTACGCCATCGTTCGAAAATATCGTAATAACGACCACTGGATATCACCAGACCCAGTTCATTCTGAAGCCATTCATGCAAACCAGGGCGTTCTGCAGAGACCGCAAACACATAGGGCCTCGGCCATATCGGTGGCCCCAGGGGCTGCAGGTCCATTTTTTTCAGGGCAATAGCCCGGTTGGCCAACTGCTGCGGGACCACGGCAAATTCTGCCTCACCGTTTATCACGGCACGCAGTGCGGCTTCGAAATCCTCACGTAATACCGGAATTACAGCGATGTGATTTTCTGACAATGCCTCTTCGGCATATCCTTTTTTTTCCAGCGCCACACGCTTGCCGGAAAGCGACGCCACATCGCTAACCCCGGGGCTGCCACGGAGACCATAGATACCATGCGTGAGAAAATAGAAGGGAGTTGTGAAAAGGAATTTTTCACTTCGCTTTTTTGACGCGAACATTGCCACCACATCAACCTCGCCGGACTCCAGTTGATCAATGGCTGCCGCCCAATCCATCAAACGGTGCTCAGATTGCCTGCCTTGTCGTTCGACCAAGGATTTCTCGAGCTCGAAAATCATCCCCCTGTTCTTCCCGCTCTCATCAACCCACTGGAGCGGAGGATAATTATCATCACCGGCAAAAATAATGGTTTCCGGAACAGTGCTTTTGGCACAGGCCACAGAAGCGACGAACAACACAGCGCAACCGCACACCCACCCCCATCTTTTCCTTTCATTTTTATAATTCATTGGCATCCCTCGCCAACTTTCATTATGTGAACAAGTTCTGGCAGCCTGCTATTCAGTAAATCCCTGCTCCTGCCTCCTGTAACCGCTGCTCTGTTTGGCCATACCAGAATTCAACTCTGTTTCTACCCTTTTCCTTGGCATGGTACAAAGCCTTGTCTGCCTGACAGAATATCTGCTCTTCGCTGAGAACCTCATCCCCCCGAACACAAGCAACACCAAAGCTCGCGGTAACGGATATCGACACATCGGAAAGTGCAATGCGCTGCGCCTCTATCCCTTTACGACATCGCTCCACTACCAGGGCTGCGCCATTCAGATCCGTTTCCGGCATCAGCAGCATGAACTCTTCACCACCAATACGTCCGACACGATCAGTTTCACGCAGAGACCCCTTCAATATCTCGGCCACGCGTTCCAGCACCCGATCCCCGGCACCATGGCCATAGCGGTCATTGATCTGTTTGAAATGGTCCAGATCCATAACGCATACCGATACAGAGCCGCCACTTCGCCGACTACGTGCCAGCTCATAGCTGAACTGATCGAACAGGGCTCGTCGGTTCGACAGGCCGGTCAGCGGATCGGTAACGGCCAGGTTCCGAATTTGATTTTCACGGATCTGCCAACGGCGCAGCAGTACATAAGTGAAACCAAACACCATGGCCAGAAAAGGGACGGAAAAGGCAATCATGCTGTTGACCCAGTAAACAGACACCAGATCCTTGGTCACCGGGTCCGCCTTGAGCAGCGGCGCATATTGCAGCTTGCCCTGCACGATTAGCGCATAGATCGCCAGCACCATGACGGTGTGCAATACCAGGCTGCAGGTGACCCGCTTGAAATCGAAAAGAATAAATCCAGTGAGCGGTGACCCCACCAGCACCAGACCCATGATCGGGTTATACAGGCCCATCACATAGCCGACCCCAAGAAAGGAAAAACCAAAGAAGTGAATGCACACATTGGGGTACGCCTGCGAATGACGCTTGTGCTTGTGCAGGGCAAGGCCCCAGCAGGTCAACAACAGCCAACCGATCACGTTAAAGAGGAAAATATCGTGGGCCAGCGCAGCGCCTTCCAAAGAAAGGAACTGCTCGCCAAAACCGGTGTAGCGCAGCGTGAACAATAACCAGCCGAGAAAACCGAGCATCAACAGGCCGGTGAGCACTGACAGCAACAGGCTCTTGTCCCGATCACTCCAGTCGAGCAGATCGGTGATGGGAAGCGGATTGCGATCAACCGCTGACATGGCATGAGTTCTCATTCATACCGGAATTATGTCACAGGGCCTGCCGCATTGGCTGAAATTTGATCTACGCTGGTGCCCCGCCAGCCGCCAGTGGTCGGAAAGGCTACGCGCCCTCTTCATGGCGTTGCTGCACACCGGGACGCAAGCCCCAGATCACCAGCAGCAGCGCCAGCACCATGGCCAGGGACAGGCTCATCAACAACAGGCTGACCAATTGCTCCTTCCAGGGTGCCGCCGTAAAGCCCGCCGCCGCCAGCGGCATCATGGTTCCGGTGCCCCAGATGGCAGCAAGCAGCGTTGCCAGCCAGTTGGCATAGGTGCCATAGAGCGCCAGCCACCCGGTCAGCCAGGCGGCCCTGGAGGACAACACCAGACGCCCCCAGCAAAGCCCCAGGGCAACCAATAACAAGCCGTTGGTAATGCCCTGCATGTGGCTGGCCAGTCCCATACGCGGATTGACCAGCAGCGGCAGGGTAAAGCCGGTCAACAACCCCAGTAACAGCAAGAGGAAACCGGCAAACAACAACCGCCGCGATACGTTCTCCTTCATGACGGACACTCCTGTAACTCACCGCGCCCTGACAGCAGCGGCCCGCTGCTTGATAACGGTGCCAATAACCACTCAACCATGGGGGGCCACAACACGCTAGCACTTTCCCGGAACACCCCGACGTGCCCCAGGCTCGCAACGCCGGCGTCCGCCGGGGTCAATACACGCAGCTCCTTGCCAGCCACCGGATAAAATCCCATCAAGGCCCGGACCGCCGCCAGCGGCGCCAGACCAGTATCGTCGCTGATGACATAGAACCGCATGGGCAAACGCAGACGGGCAAAGTGGTCACGCATGGGCGCCCCATCGGGCTCGCAAAGGTAGCAGGGCGAACGGCACCAGCGAGCCCATTCTTTGCTGATCCCGGCGGGCAAGGGGTTGCCGCCCAGCATCCAACCCGGCAGCTCACCGACCAGGCGGGTCATGGCCGGCATCAGCAGGTGCCAGTCCAGCCAGCGCCGCCAACGCCAGGCCCCCGACCAGTGCCACCAGTAGCCGCTCTGGGAAGCAATCAGCAGAGCCGCCTTAACTTGCACCGAGCGACGAGCCAGGCCGAAGATCTGCCCCCCAACAGAATGGCCCACAAACAACAGCGGCAAATCGGGAAAGCGCTGCGCGGCATAAGCCAACACCGCATCCAGATCCTGCCGGCCCCAGTCCGCCATGCGTAACCGCTCCGCCGCCACGGCGCTATGCTTGCCGCGGTAATCAAAGGTGATGACATGCAACCCTTGCCCTGCCAGAAAGTCCGCAAAATGGCGATAGAACTGGCGGGGAATACCGGTGCCACCGGCCATGACCACCACGGCCCGGGGCGAGCGAGCACGGAAGCCGCTGGCTTGCACAGCCACGCCGTCCTCAGTGGTCAGGGTAAAACTGTCGCTGAGACTCATAACCTTGCTCCACAACACAGAGGTTTGAAAGCAAGCCTAGAGCGGGACCGACAACGGGAAAATTGAGGATTACGCAGGGGGTGATGAGAAAAACTCATCAGTGCGAATCTGGTAGCCCTGAAACAACTCGCGCAGCCAGGGAATCAGGGCCTGTACCGCCGGCTGGTAACGCAGCCCGTCGCGCACTTCCAGGGACAGCTGCCCCAGAGACACGGCCCGCTCGGCAAACGGTATCACCAGCTCACCGCGCTCCAGCCAGGGCACCACCACCGGCAGGAATCCCAGGCAGATACCGCCCCGTGATGCGGCCACCAGCAGGCCACGATAGCTGTTCAGGGTGGTGGTGTGGTTCGCCGGCAGTTGCCAGCCTTGCTCGTTCAGCCAGAATTGCCACAGATCCATGTAGCCGCTCATGTTGTAGACCGGGAAGGTGGCAAAGGCTTTTTCCGGATCATCCCGGACCGCCCTGGCAATCTCCGGCGCGCACAGGGGTGTGCAGCGCGTGGCCACCAGCGGGATGGCATTGTCGTGGACATCAAGGCCGAACCGGATGGCCACATCCACCTCGCCCGCTTCCACATTCATGGGGCGAGCATCGCCCAGCACGTCCACCCGCAACCCGGGCCACTGGCGTTGAAAGGCTGCCAGCTCAGGGGCAATCACATCGGTGGCGATATAGGGAATGGCACTGAGCCGCAGGGCAAGGGGCTGATCATGACTGAGCAGGGAACGGGTAGCCTGGCGCAGTTGCTGCAACGCCGGCGCGACCTGCTCATGGTATTGCTGCCCTTCCGGGGTAAAGCTCACCTGGCGGGCGCCACGCACAAACAGCGGCAATCCCAGGAACTCTTCCAGGTCGCGAATCTGGTGACTCACCGCCGAGGCAGAGATATGCAGCTCTTCGGCAGCGGCCCGAAAACGCATGTGTCGGCCCACGGCGTCAAAGGTACGCAACAGATTCAGGGAGGGTAGATCAGCCACACTCAGCGCTCCGTTTCGGATTCATTGATTGTGTCAGAGAATCGCCACCGGGAGACAATCATCTCGTGACATTACGAAAAGCACTGGCGCTCATTGGAACCTGACAATCAAGGACGGCGATAGCGCATCAGCAAGGCGGGACCATCCGGAGTCTTGACCACCTGACGGGCAATAAAACCAGCATTGCGAAAACAGTGGATGGCACGCAGGTTATCGGGAGCCGGATCGGCGATCACTTCCGAGACCAAAGGGTCTTCAAAAAGCCAATCCACAAAAGCCGTCACCGCCGCGCTGCCGAGCCCGTGATCCAGATGACTCTCTCTGGCAAGAAACACATCCACCCCACGCACACCGGAATCATCAATCTCCAGCCACCAGCCTTCATGGTGATGCTCGATGGGCGCATAGCGCTGAATAAACCCCAGCGGCTCTTCATCCAGGCGTATAAAAAAAAACATGGGGCCCCCGAAGCAGCGCTGGGCCGGATGATAATCGCGAACCACCTCTTCAAGACTGCGCTGCGGCCCCCACCAGCGGCTGACATGCCCACGGCCCAGCCAGTCATGCAGCAGCGGCAGGTCCGCTTCGGTGAGCGGCGCAAAGGTGATCCTGTCCGTTGCCACTGAGACTTTCATAATGTTTTTATTGCCTTCCCTGTGTCACACAGCCCTGTACGCATCATGCGATCTATTTTGCAAAAGCGTACCCCGCATCCTTTTTAACATCTGCAGGCTGTTTATCGTTTTTCATATTAATCAGTTTTGGCCGTATCGTCTCCAATCTCAGAGGTTTGCGCCTTTGACACTTTTTGCCGGCGCTGATCGGCAATATAAGCGCCGATAAAGAACAGTACAGAAACAACCAGGAAGGGTCCGACACTCCCAGGCCAGTTCCAGTAATTCAGCCCGACATACGCGCCCATCAGCAAGGAGACTGCCACCACGGCAAAACCATTATCGGTTCGTGTCACCCGGACTAACACCCATCCGGCCAATAGGGCACCGATGCCCCAGGCGGGAAAATCGATGAGCCAGAAATCATTCGTTACTTTGTCCAGATAACCGGCCATCCAGTCGGCCTTTTCCTTCGGCGGGATACCATCCATGCCAAAATACAGGTTGTAACCGAGCGTTCCAGCCATGGTAAGCAGAGAAATAATCGACGCCATAAAAGACATCGTTAACCATCCAGCCAGAATCCCCAGAGCCCATCTCATCCTTGCATCCTGTCCTTTATTTTTTTGGTATAGAGACTTTACATCAACCTGAGTTGAGGTTTTATGCTTGCCTCTCCTTTTTCCGACAAGGACCCATACCATGGCGCTGGATATTGATGCCTACCTGCAGCGAATCGGCTATCAGGGAGAAAAGCTGCCCACCCTGAGCACCCTCCAGGCCCTGCAACACTTGCATCTGCAGACCATCACCTTCGAGAACCTGAACCCTTTGCTGGGGCTCCCGGTACCACTGGATCGCCATGCCCTGATGGACAAGCTGGTCCACCAGCGACGTGGCGGATACTGTTTCGAGAATAACCTGCTGTTTCTGGAGGTGCTTACCATGCTGGGCTTCCAGGCACGCGGTATCACCGGGCGGGTCTACTGGAACCAGCCCGACGATGCCTGGCCGGCACGCTCGCATATGCTGCTGCTGGTGACGATTGATGGTGAGGACTATCTCAGCGATGTGGGTTTCGGCGGCATGACACCCACCGCACCCCTGAATCTCCACACCCGTCATCCACAAAGCACACCGCTGGAGCCGTTCCGGGTGGATGCGCATCAGGATCATTACAGCCTGTGGGTACAGCTGGGAGACCAGTGGCGGCTGCTTTATCGCTTCGACCTGATGCAACAGGGCGCTGTGGATTTCGAAATGGCCAACTGGTACGTGGCCTGCCACCCGCAATCCAAATTCGTGAACAACCTGATTGCCGTGCGCACCGACAAGGACCGCCGCCACACTCTGCTGAACGATCTCTATACGGTTCGCTTTCCGGATGGCAGCAGCGAAAAACACACGCTCGCATCCCTGGCAGAATTATGGGAATTACTGGAAGGGATATTTGCCATCAATATGGCGGGGGTTGAGAGAAGCAGCCTGGAGAAAGCGCTTAAAGAGAAATCGCTATTTCGGCAGTGAAAACCGTTTTAAAAACTTCGCCTTGTGAACAAGGCTCCAACGACATAACCCACCGCTGTTGGAGCCTTGCTCGCAAGGCGAATCGCTATTCGTAACTCAGGTGCGTGGCCTTGCCCCGGAACACCCGGTAAATAAAGATCGTGTAGCCCAGAATCATGGGCAAGGCGATGATGGCTCCCCAGAAGGTAAACAGCAGAGACTCCGTGGCCGACGCGGCTTCCCAGATTGAAATCTGGCCCAGCACGATATCCGGGAACAGGCTGTAGGCAAGCCCGATACTGGCGAGCACACACAGCACCATTAACGCCACAAAGGCCAACCAGCCATAGCCGTTGTGCAGAATCTGCTTGCTGTTGAACACCCAGATCAACCCGGCATAGGCCAGTGCGGTCGCGATGGGGATAGGCATCAGACCGATAGCGTTGGGCAGGGTAAACCATTTGTCGGCAATGGTGCTGCTCACCAGCGGCGTGGCAATGGAAATGAGCAGCAGAAACCCGCCCATGGGCAATACCGCCATGCGCCCCCAGCGCACCGCCTTGTTGAACAACTCGCCTTCGGTCTTGATCAGTAACCAGGCGGCGCCGAGCATGATGTACAGGGCTGGCAGGGCAAGTGCGATCAGTGCGGCAAACAGGGTGCTGGTGGCATCGCCGGTGAGGCCGGTGACAAAGGCACCCAACATCCAGCCCTGACACAGGGACGCCGCCAGGGAACCAAAGGCAAACAGACGATTCCATTTCGCCTTGTGCTTGTCCCCGGCCTTCACCCTGAAGTCGAACGCCACCCCGCGCAGGATCAGCCCCATCAGCATCAGGGTCACCGGCAGGTACAGGGAGGTGAGCACGATGGAGTGTGCCTGGGGAAAGGCGATCAACAGGATACCCACGCCCAGCACGATCCAGGTTTCATTGGCATCCCAGAACGGCCCGATGGCCGCCACCATCACATCCTTTTCGTCATCGTTGGCGAAGGGCAACAGGATGCCGATTCCCAGATCGTACCCGTCGAGAATCACATAGATCAGCAGCGCCAGTCCCATGGCACCGGCAAAGAACAACGGAAGCCAGTATCCCAGATCCATCATGCTTCTCCTTCGGCAGTTTCCGCATCGTTCATGGCCCGTTGCTGGGGTGTCAGCGTCAGGGACCGTGCCGGCTTGGTGGCCATGTAGCGCAAGGTGGCGATATAGGACACCAGCAGGAACAGGTACAACAACACATAGCCGAACAGGGTGCCGGCAACAGTGGCACTACTGTGGTCTGCCACCACATCGGCGGTCCGTAGCAGCCCATCCACCACCCAGGGCTGGCGCCCGATTTCGGTGACATACCAGCCCGCCAGCACCGCAATCCAGCCGGAGAAGGTCATCACCGACAGGGCACGCAACAGCCAGGTCTGTGTCTCACGATTTTCATCCCGGTTGCGGAACAATCGCCAGGCAGACCACCAGCCTGTCAGCACCATCAGCATGCCAATGCCGACCATCACCCGGAACGCCCAAAACACCGGTGCCACCGGCGGGCTTTCCCCTTCGAACTCGTTGAGCCCGAGCACTTCACCCTCCCACTCGTGGGTAAGGATCAGACTGGCCAGGTTGGGTACCTTGATGGCCATGTGCGTGGTTTTTTCTTCCTCGTCGGGAAAACCGAACAGGGTCAGTGGGGCGCCTTTTTCCGTTTCCCAGACGCCTTCCATGGCCGCAATCTTGGCCGGCTGATGCTCCAGGGTGTTGAGTCCGTGCAGGTCACCGATGAATACCTGCAGCGGTGCCAGTACTGCAGCCATCAGCGCACCAGTGCGCATCACCTTCCAGGTGGCCGGGCCATCCACACCGCGCATGGCTCGCCAGGCGCTGATGCCCATGATCAGGAAGGCCGCAGTCAGCAGGGACGCGGTGAACATATGGGCGAAACGATAGGGGAAGGACGGGTTGAAGATCACCTCCCACCAGCTTTCCACGAAGAACACGCCGTCCTCGATGCGATATCCCGTCGGGGTCTGCATCCAGGAGTTGAGACTGAGAATCCAGAACGCGGAGAACGAGGTCCCCACCGCTACCAGGGCGGTAGCGATCAGGTGGGTGCGGTTGGAGACCCGGTCCTTGCCGAACAGCATGATGCCCAGGAAAGAGGCTTCCAGGAAAAAGGCGGTAAGTACTTCATAGCCCAGCAAGGGACCGGCGATATTGCCGGCGCGCTCCATGAAACCGGGCCAGTTGGTGCCGAACTGGAAGCTCATGGTGATCCCGGATACCACCCCCAGTGCAAAACTCAGGGCAAAGATCTTTACCCAGAAGAAGTAGGCATATTCCCAGGCCTTGTCTCCGGAAAAGGTATAACGCAGACGAAAATAGAACAGCACCCAGCACAGGCCGATGGTGATGGTGGGAAACAGGATATGAAAACTGATATTGGCGGCAAACTGCAGCCGGGCCAGCAGGAACGGATCGAACTCCACGGGCGCAACCTCCACATGTCAGGCCTGCGAACAGGATTCATGATTTTCACTAGGCTAGCACATAGAAATTGCGACGGTGTGTGACAAATTGCCCCAGGTCAACAACTGGCAAAATGACGGTCGGCGCTATGGTTTTCAGCCACTCTTACAAGAAGCCAACAAACGCTTAAATTCCGCAGTATTTGCCTGGAAGGAAAATATCACCGAAAACCGGCAACTTGATGGAGAAACCCCCAACAAGCCTGAACCTCATGCTCTCCTTTTTGCATACATCAAGGCCATCACCCTACCGGGACAAGCGTGCTATTGTGATTATTGAAGGATGTCCAAGCCGCCAGGAGGGCCAGGCCATGTTGAAGTTCATCACCGTTTTTTTACAGGAAGAAAGTGGCGCCACGGTTGTTGAGTACGCCATTCTGGCATCACTGATTGGCATCGTAGCCATTGCCACCATCCTGCTTGCCGGTGGCGAAGTCAGGAACCTCTTTGAGGGCGCGCAGACCTCCATCAGCGACGCGACTGGCTGACGCTGACCGGGCTCGCCACCAGCCGCGTTACCGCACAGCAATTGAACGCATCGGCAAAGCTGGGTAGCTTATTGTCTGTAATCCCTGCATCGTTTTGCGCGATGCCGACAATAACCTGACCTGCAGCGAGCCATGGCCCTGACTTCCGCGGACGTCCGCAACGCCGAACCTCTCAAGAAAGACTACAAACTCCGGGACGACAAGGGGCTTTACCTGCTGGTAGAGGCCAATGGCAACCGTACCTGGAAATTCAGCTACCGGTTCGACGGCCGCAGCAAGGTCATCACCCTGGGCCCCTGCCCGGAAGTCACCCTGGCCTTTGCCCGCCAGCTGCGCGACGAGGCCCGGGAGCTGATCGCCGACGGCACCGACCCGATCACCCGCTGCGAAAAGCGGGAAGTCTTCAGCCCCTCGGTAGAAACCTTCGAGGCGGTGGCGCGGGACTGGCTGGAACGGGTCTACCGGTTTGAAGTCTCTGAAGAGCAGTTCCGCCGCACCAAGCGGCAGATGGAAAACTACCTGATCTCCAGCATCGGCAAGCGAGTAGTCAGCGAGGTGACTCCGGAAGATCTGAAATCCCTGGCTGCCGCCCTGGGTGCCGAAGGCCATCTGGACAAGGGCAAGCGGGTACTGGGCATCGCCAAACGGGTCTACACCCATGCCCGCGACACCGGCGTGGCGGGCTACCAGCAGACCGGCGCCCTGCGCCGTCGCCTCACCGGCTCCGGTACCGAGCCGGAGTTCCTGCTCAGCACCCGCGAGCAACTCTTTAATCTGGCCAGCGGTGTACTCGGCCAGTGGAGTCGTACCACGACTACGGCAGCGCTCAAACTCACCGTCTGGTTGCTGGCCAGGCCCAGCGAGATCGTCAACGCTCGCTGGTCCGATATGGATCTGGATGCCGGTGAATGGCGAATCCGCCGCAAGAGCACTGACAGCCCTGACGGCAAGATCATTACCGTGCCCCTGCCCCGCCAGGCAGTGGAACTGCTACGGGAAATAGAACCCCTTACCGGTCGCCAGGAATATATTTTCCCCGGCACCCGTGACCGCAAGAAGCACCTGGGCGCCAGCACCCTCACCGGCGCTCTGAAGAAAGTCACCCGCACTACACCGGTGTCCACCGACAACCTGCGCACCCTGGCCGCCACGGCGCTTGGCGAACTGGGCTACCAGGCGGAACAGATCCAGTCACAACTGCTCAGCCAGACCGGCGACGAGCAGACCGACCGCCAGGCCTATCTGGAAAAACGCCGGGAAATGCTGCAGGCCTGGGCGGACTATCTGGACAATACGGTGATTGGCAAGGTCACTCGCCGGTAAAGACAACCTCGCAACATCACGCGACTGGGCCGCCACCATGGAACAGCACCTGACTCATGAGACCCTGATCCAGACGGTGCTCTCCCTGTCGGAAGACAATGTCCGCCAGGGCCTGGGTGGGCCCTTTGCGGCACTGGTGGTCAAGGATGGCGTCATCATCGGCCAGGGCTGCAACCGGGTAACCG
>NZ_JABURH010000091.1:0-4308 GCF_014762765.1 Alcanivorax sp. | reverse complement strand
ATGACCCGCCCTTTCGGTTTCCAGTTCGATAACAGCTACACCCACCTGCCGGAAGACCTGTTTTCCCGCTGCCCGCCGCAGCCGGTGGCAGCGCCACAGATGGTGCTGTTCAACCATGCCCTGGCGGATACCCTGGGGCTGGACGGGGACGCACTGGACAGTCCCGCTGGCGCGTCTGTGTTGGCGGGCAACGCCACCATCGACGGCAGTGACCCCATTGCTCAGGCCTATGCCGGCCACCAGTTCGGCAACCTGACCATGCTCGGCGATGGTCGCGCCATTCTGCTTGGCGAACAGATCACCCCGGATGGCGCACGCCGGGATATCCAGCTCAAGGGGGCAGGCCGAACGGTGTTTTCACGGGGCGGCGATGGCCGCGCGTCGCTGGGCCCCATGCTGCGCGAGTACATCATCAGCGAGGCCATGTATGGCCTGGGCATTCCCTCTACCCGCAGCCTGGCAGTGGTCACCACTGGCGAATCGGTATTGCGCGAAACCGCCCTGCCCGGCGCCATTCTCACCCGGGTGGCCGCCTCCCATCTGCGGGTGGGCACCTTCCAGTACGCCGCCGGGCGACAGAATCCGGCCCTGCTGGAAGCGTTGGTGGATTACACCCTGAACCGCCACTACCCGGAAAAAAATGACAGTGACAACAAGGCTCTGGCCTTGCTGGATGCGGTGATGGACAGCCAGATTGATCTGGTCGTGCACTGGATGCGGGTGGGCTTTATCCACGGCGTACTCAATACCGACAACGTGACCCTGAGCGGCGAGAGCATCGACTTCGGCCCCTGCGCCTTTATGGACAGCTTCGACCCGGATACGGTGTTCAGTTCCATTGATCATCAGGGTCGCTACGCCTATGGCAATCAGCCCACCATCACCCAGTGGAACCTGAGCCGTTTCGCGGAAACCCTGTTGCCGCTGATCGACGAGAATGTGGACAGCGCCATCGAAAAAGCCACCGCCGTGATCAAATCCTTCAGCGAACGCTACAGTGACAAGTGGCTCGCAATGATGAAGAAAAAGCTGGGCCTGTTCGGTGATGACCCGGTGGATGAAAAATTGATTACCGATCTGCTTGAATGGATGAAGGCAAACCAGGCGGATTACACCAATACTTTTCGAGATCTGACTGGAGAAGACTTCCCGGCGGGCCGTTTCTACAAGGATGACGACTTCATCAACTGGCACCAGCGTTGGCAGGCCCGCCTGGGCCGCAACCCAAAACCACTCAAATCGTCTCGGTGCCTGATGCGCAATCACAACCCGGCGGTGATTCCCCGCAACCACCGTGTGGAGGAAGCGCTGTCCGCCGCAGAAAAAGGCGATATGTCTGTCACCAGGGCGCTACTGGACGCACTGGCAACCGCTTATGAGGACCGCGATCCGGACGACGCCTATCGCCAACCACCGGCGCCGGAGGAGCGAGTCTGCCAGACCTTTTGCGGCACCTGACGACACACGGCCAGGCCATGTATTTGCCGCCGCAAGCCAGGCTTTTATACTGGTAGGGAGCCCGTGCTTAAGGAACTGTCATGGCCGACAACGACACCTTCCCCGAGCCACAAAGTGTCTCCCAGCGACTTTGCCAGCAGGTGCTGCGTGCCACCGGCTGGAGCGTGGCCCCCTTCCCCAATGTGGACAAGGCGATCATAGCCGGCGGGCCACACACCTCCAATTGGGACGGAGTGCTTGGCCTGACCGGCAAAACGGCCATCGGCATTGATGCCCACCTGATGATCAAGGACAACCTGTTCAAGGGCCCACTGGGTTGGCTGCTGCGACGATGCGGCGCCATCCCCATCGACCGCTCCCGTTCCGCCGGCGTGGTTGAACAGACCGTGGAGCAGTTCGCCAAACACGACCGGCTCTATATCGTGGTCACCCCGGAAGGCACCCGCACCCGGGCCGCCAAATGGAAAACCGGTTTCTGGCATATTGCCCGGCAGGCCGGCGTGCCCATCGTGGTGGCCTTGGCCGATTATCAGAGCAAACGGATTTTCTTTCCCGAAGTGATGACGCCCAGCGGCGACCTGGAGAGAGACCTCCAGTATCTCTATGAATGCTTTGCCGGCGTCATGCCGAAACGCCCGGAAAAACTATCCGGCCCGGTGAAAACGCTGTGGGAACAGCGCCAGGCAGGAAGAAGGGAGTAATCGGTTCTTGGCAAGACACACCCCGTAGGAGCGTCGCTGGAGGCGCTATCCCAAACCTGTTTTAAAAGCATTCTCACCACAGAGGGCACAGAGCACACAGAGAAAACCCTTTCTTTTCCTCAGTGATCTCTGTGCCCTCTGTGGTAATACATTCTTTATCGACGTTGGGTTATCGCGCCGCCAGCGACGCTCCTACGGCATAGCCGCGATCGAAAATATCAGGTCAGGGGTTCGATGAAAAATTCACGGCAAATCCGCTGCGTTGCCAAAGCCACGCCACCCACAAAGTGTGCAGATTGATCAGCACCGCCAGCGTCCACTCAAACCCGTCATCCATGGTGCCGTAGTGTTCCGGCCAGATCACCCCCAGTATCAAGGAAGCAATGCCCACCAGCAGGGTGAAACCGCATAGCCGGAATAAGGCCCGCCCAGCCGCTGATTGCGCACTGTTACGCAGGGAGGCACTCAACCCCAGTTGCGCCAGATAGGTCAGACCGAAAAACCCCACCACACCAATCCGGCGCAGCATGTAGGGGGTATCGCCGGCATGCCCTAGCACCACGGTGTAGAGTGCCAACGGCAAGGCCGCCAGCATCCCCAGCCACCACCAGACTCCTGGCTCCACGCCCAGTTGTCGTAACCAGTAGCGATTGCTCCACCAGAACAACACCATGCAGACACAGGCAGGCAACATGCCCGCCTTGAAAACGAAGTAGGCCGTGCCGGAACGGGACGCGCGGGAAATGCTGGTACAACCCTCGAACCAGGGCAGGCACCAGGGCACCAGCTGCTCACTGGCAGAGAGCAGATAGCAGACATGCATGGTCACCAGTGGCAACAGGGCGGTGGCCCAGGCCAGTGGAGCCAGGCGGGCAGCGGTTGGCGACGTGGTCATGGAGTGAGGTTAACGCAAGACAAAGGGCCATCACACCAGTCAGATCACCGTCATCGCGACAACGTCTTACCGGAAAGCAGCAAACGTAACGCCTTGCGTAGGCGTGCACTGAGCCTAAGGCGAACTGCACCGATCCGGCGTTTGAATGGTGCAGTTCGCTTGGGCTCAGTGCACCCTACGTCTTGATAAGCACCGGGGTTTGCTATTGCTCACCTTGCAGCTTGTCCAGGGTGCGCAGCTCGAAATCGCTGGCATCATGGCGCTCCCATAACTGGCTGGAAGGCTCGCCCCAGGCGCGGTTCACTTTACGACCGCGTTTCACCGCTGGTCTTTCGCCGATCTGCTCTGTCCAGCGCAGCACATTCTTGTAGGTGTGGGCTTCGATAAACTCCGCTGCCTCGTAGACCTTGTTAGTCACCAGAGCGCCATACCAGGGCCAGATAGCCATATCGGCAATGGTGTATTCATCACCGGCGATATAGTCGTTGTCCGCAAGCTGCCGATCCAGCACATCCAGCTGCCGCTTGATTTCCATGGTGTAGCGATTGATCGGGTATTCGTACTTTTCCGGGGCATAGGCATAGAAGTGGCCAAAGCCGCCACCCAACAGCGGCGCGCTGCCCATCTGCCAGAACAACCAGCTGAGCGTTTCGGTACGTTTGCCCGGGTCGCCGGGCAGGAATTCGCCGAACTTTTCTGCCAGGTACAACAGAATATTGCCGGACTCGAACACCCGACGTGGCGGGGTGACGCTGTGATCCATCAAGGCAGGAATCTTGGAGTTGGGATTCACCTCCACAAAGCCACTGCCGAACTGATCGCCATTCTGGATATTGATCAACCAGGCATCGTATTCCGCATCCTTGTGACCCTTTTCAAGCAGCTCTTCCAGCATCACCGTGACCTTTACCCCGTTGGGGGTGGCCAGGGAGTAAAGCTGCAGAGAATGCTTGCCCACTTGCAGGGCCTTGTCATGGGTCGGCCCGGCAATGGGGCGATTGATATTGGCGAAGGCGCCGCCATTGGCCTGGTCCCACTTCCAGACACGGGGTGGGGTGTAGGTGTCATCGGACATAAAACAGCTCCCGGTTCGAATTATCTCTTATCAGCAGGGTACCCGCCGACGGCACTCAGGTCTTGCCCTTTACTCCATGATGCTTGGCATTTTCTACAGCTTTTTCACCCGCCCTATAGGTTCACTACACCCAGCGCCGAACCGCTTCAGCTGTGTCATCAGGGCGCGTATTGAAGCAA
>NZ_JABURH010000025.1 GCF_014762765.1 Alcanivorax sp. | reverse complement strand
CGCAGGCGGGCCATCAGTTCTGCCTGGAGAAGGTGCAGGGGGTCCGTGTAAGGGTCGCGGACACGGATGGACCAGCGCATCACCGGGTTGTTGTCCAGCAAGTCTTCGCGGCCGGTGAGCGCAGACAAGGCATTCACCGTGCCGGTGAGCCGCTCGCGTAACACCTCTCCCAGGCGGGCAAGATCCGCGTCGTCCCCTGCCAGGCGCTGCTCATACCAGGCGGCCACGCGCAGATCAGCCTTGGCCAGCACCATCTCCAGCATGTCTACCACGCCCTGAAAGAAAGGCCACTGCGCTACCATCTCCTGCACCGTGCCACTCTGGTCCGGATCTGCCTGAGCCGCCTCCAGCGCCGCCCCGGTGCCCAGCCAGGCAGGCAACATCAAACGGATCTGGGTCCAGGCGAACACCCAGGGGATGGCACGCAGGGAGCTGATGCCGGCATCCTTTTTTCGCCGCGCCGGGCGGCTGCCCAGGGCCAGCCGGGACAGCTCGGTCTCCGGGGTAACCGTGCGCAAATAACGCACCAGCTCCGGCTCCTCCTGGACCACGCTGCGGTAGCCGGCCACGGAGACGTCGGTGAGCGTCTGCATCTGTTCCCGCCATTGCGGTTTCGCCGCCCGGGGGGGCAACAGGGTGGCTTCCAGGGTGGCGGCCACATATTGCGCCAGGTTGAACACGGCCACCGCCGGGCGACCGTATTTGAAGCGGATCACTTCCCCCTGTTCGGTGACACGAATGCGCCCGGCCACGGAGCCCGGCGGCTGGGACAGCAACGCCATGCGGGTGGGCGAGCCTCCCCGGGAAATGGAACCACCCCGGCCATGGAACAGGGTCAGTGGAATCTGGTGCTCGGCAAACAGGGCGGTGAGCTTTTCCTGGGAGCGGTACTGGGCCCAGGCGGCGCCGAGAAAGCCGGCATCCTTGGCGGAGTCGGAATAGCCGATCATCACTTCCTGGCCCCCGGCCACTCGCTGCCGATAGAACGGCACCGCCAACAGGGCCGACATGGTGTCCTCGGCGTTGTCCAGGTCATCCAGGGTTTCAAACAACGGCACCACGCGCATGGGCTCGCTGACCCCGGCGATTTTCTGCAGCAGCATCACCGCCAGCACATCCGAGGGGGCCCGGGCCATGGAGATCACATAGGCGCCCAGCCCTTCACTGCCCTGCTCGGCAATCACCCGGCAGGTGGCCAGCACTTCTGCCACCTCGTCGCTGCATTCCTCACTGCGGTAAAAACCGTCATCAATCAACGGGCGACGGGCCTGCAGCTCCTCAACCAGGAAAGCCTGCTTGCGCTCCTCCGGCCAGTCCGCGTAGCTGCCCAGCTCCAGATAGCGGGTCACCGCATCCACCGCATCACGATGACGGGTGGATTCCTGGCGAATATCCAGACAGAGCAAGGTAATACCGAAGCAGTTGAGCCGGCGCAGGGTGTTTTTCAGGTCGCCGTCGGCGATATCGCCCAGCCCGACTGCACGCAGGGAGCGGTCGATCAGTTGCAGGGGAGCCAGCAGCTCTTCGCGCTGCAGGAAGCCCTCACCTTCCGGCACCGGCAGGTTTTCTACCCGCGCTTCCATCTGTCGGCGGGTCAGCTTCAACCGCTGCCGCACCTGGCGCAGAATCACGCGATAGGGCTCGTGGCTAGGGCCGGTTTCGCCCAGCAATTCCTCGCTGGCCGCTTCCATGGACAGGTCTGCCAGCAGGTTTTCCACATCGCGCAGGTACAGGTCTGCGGCCATCCAGCGGGCCAGCAGCAGCACTTCCCGGGTTACCGGCGCGGTCACATTGGGATTACCGTCCCGGTCACCCCCCATCCACGAGGCCAGCTTCACCGGCGCCCAGTCCGCCGGCGGCTGAGGCAGGTCCTGCTCCGCCAGCTCCCGCTCCAGTTGCCGCACCATTTCCGGGACCGCCTGCCACAGGGATTGCTCAATGGTGGCGAAACCCCATTTGGCCTCGTCCACCGGGGTGGGCCGTTCACGGCGAATCTCATCGGTGCTCCAGGCGGCGAG
The DNA here is from genome assembly GCF_014762765.1 of Alcanivorax sp. Taxonomy (GTDB): domain Bacteria; phylum Pseudomonadota; class Gammaproteobacteria; order Pseudomonadales; family Alcanivoracaceae; genus Alcanivorax. The sequence continues at coordinate 860 of NZ_JABURH010000025.1, read as the reverse complement.
GATCAAGCGGTAGAGCTTCTCGCGACGAAAGGCCAGCTCGTCATCGGTCAGATCCGGCCGGTCCAGCTCACCGAGCAGGTCCGCCATCTGGTCGTATTTGCGGATCAGGGTTCGGCGGGTCACTTCAGTAGGGTGGGCAGTGAGCACCAGCTCCACGGACAGGTCTTGCAGGGTGCCGTCGATCACATCAGCGCTTATCTGCTCCTGTTGCAGGCGCTGCAGCACATTGGCGAGACCCTGATCACCACCGGGATCCCCGGGGTAACGCTGGTGCTGACGGTGCAGGCGTTCACGGTGATGCTGTTCGGCAATGTTGCTCAGATTGAGAAACTGGCTGAAGGCCCGGGCCACTTCCAGCAGGGTGGCGTCATCCAGGGGGGAGAGCAGATCGCGCAGGGAAGACAATGCTGCACCTTGCTCGCCACGGGTAGTGACCGAGGCTTTGCGGATGGTTTCGATGGTCTGGTAGAGATCGTCACCGGCTTGCTGACGCAGACACTGGCCCAGCAAGTCCCCCAATAAACGCACATCATCTCTCAGGGGCGTATTGACACTGTTATCCACTGTGGCTCCTTCATAACTGCCGAACGGTATCGCCTTTTATGCCTGAGCACATTCGCCTTGGCCATGACAACCGCAAAAAAACGCATTTTTAACAAGATTAGCGTGCATCACATCTTTATTCCCGGAGGGCCCTGACGCAACATAGGCGGCTCAGTTACCGGGGATCGATGAATCATGACGACTTCCAGCCGTATCACCTCGGATCAGGGTGTGGTGATCATGCAGTACCTGGCCCGGGCCCTGTTTGCCGCCCTGGCCGTGATTTATTTCCATCACGCGGACAGCTTCTTCTTTGC
>NZ_JABURH010000143.1:3748-19726 GCF_014762765.1 Alcanivorax sp. | reverse complement strand
CTCACGGCCAATACTGTCGATAAAATCCCGCACCTGTTCCGTATAGTCACGATCCTCTTCAAGAATATGATGCAACAGCCACTTCTCCAGCACCTGCAATAACGGCTCGGCCACGGCCTCCCCTTCTTCATGGCGACGCATCAGGGATTCGATGTGGAAGGTGAACTTGCGATGCAGGTGATGGTGGTTATCCAGGTCTTCATAACCGGCCCGCTCCATAAGCGCTTCCTCGAAACTGAAATGGGACTCGGTGTAGTCCACCAGATCATAGAGGACCCGGGCCACGCCCAGCTGGGCATCCGGCTGACCTGCCAGGCGGTCAAGATCGTTGATGTAGTCGACGATACGCCGATGCTGCTGGTCGATCAGCAGGATTCCCAGTTCGTAATCCGGGCTCCATACGATGCGCATGATCCGTCTCCGGTATGTGATGCGGGGTATTTACGCTAGCAGGGGGAGGGTTAGAAGATTTAGATATAGATCAATGTTTGTGCTGTGCCGGGGAACCGGATCGCTCCCTGGCAGGGCACCCTACAGACGGTGAGGGGTAAAAGCTGGATAATGGCGCTCCAACGCCCGCCATTTCTCAAACCCGGTAGCCCCGCCATGGAAATCAACGTCAACTTCCTCGATAACCTTCGCCTGGAAGCCAAGTTCGACGACTTCACCGTCATCACCGACCAGCCCATCCGCTACAAGGGTGATGGCTCGGCACCCAGCCCGTTTGACTATTTCCTGGCGTCGTCGGCCATGTGTGCGGCCTATTTCGTGAAGGTGTACTGCAAGGCCCGGGATATCCCCACGGACAATATCCGCCTGTCGCAGAACAATATCGTCGATCCGGAAAACCGCTATAACCAGATCTTCCGCATTCAGGTGGAGCTGCCGGAGGATATTTCCGAGAAGGACCGGCAGGGGATTCTGCGTTCCATTGATCGCTGCACGGTGAAGAAGGTGATCCAGACCGGGCCGGAATTCCAGATCGAGGAAGTGGACAACCTGGACGAGGACGCCCAGGCCCTGTTGATGGTGAAACCGGACGAGGAACACCGCACCTTTATCGAGGGCAAGGATCTGCCGCTGGAGCAGACCATCGCCAACATGAGCGCCATCCTCGAAGAGCTGGGCATGAAGATCGAGATCGCCTCCTGGCGCAACATTGTTCCCCATGTCTGGTCCCTGCATATCCGCGATGCGGCCTCGCCCATGTGCTTTACCAACGGCAAGGGTGCCACCAAGGAAGCGGCCCTGTGTTCGGCGCTTGGCGAGTTTATCGAGCGACTCAACTGCAACTTCTTCTACAACGACCAGTTCTTCGGTGAAGAGATTGCCGACAGCGACTTCGTGCATTATCCCAACGAGAAGTGGTTCAAACCCGGCCCCAACGATGCGCTGCCGGCGGGGATTCTGGATGACTACTGCCTGGGCATCTACAACCCGGACGGCGAGCTGGGTGGCTCCAACCTGATTGACACCAACTCCGGCCGGGTGGACCGGGGCATCTGCGCGCTGCCTTTTACACGCCACTCAGATGGCGAGACGGTGTACTTCCCCTCCAACCTGATCGAAAACCTGTTTCTGAGTAACGGCATGAGTGCCGGCAATACCCTGGCCGAAGCCCAGGTGCAGTGCCTGTCGGAAATCTTCGAGCGGGCGGTGAAGAAGCACATTATCGAGGAAGAAATCACCCTGCCGGATGTGCCCGACGCAGTGCTGGCCAAATACCCGGCGATTGTGGAGGGTATCCAGGCTCTGGAAGAGCAGGGCTTCCCGGTGCTGGTGAAGGATGCCTCCCTGGGCGGCCAGTTCCCGGTCATGTGCGTGACCCTGATGAACCCGCGTACCGGCGGCGTGTTTGCCTCCTTCGGCGCCCACCCGAGTTTCGAGGTGGCACTGGAACGCAGCCTCACCGAGCTCCTTCAGGGCCGCAGTTTCGAAGGGTTAAACGATGTACCACCGCCCACCTTCAACAGCCAGGAAGTCACCGAGCCCAACAACTTCGTGGAGCACTTTATTGATTCCACCGGGGTGGTGAGCTGGCGCTTCTTCAGCGCCCAGGCGGACGAAGAATTTTGCGAGTGGGATTTTTCCGGAACGAATGACGAAGAAGCGGCGCGACTGTTCGCCATTCTCGACGATCTGGAAAAAGAAGCCTATGTGGCGGTGTACGACCAACTGGGCGCGCCGGCCTGCCGGATTCTGGTGCCGGACTTTTCCGAGGTCTACCCGGTGGAAGACCTGATCTGGGACAACACCAACATGGCGCTGGATTACCGGGAAGACATTCTCAACCTGCACCGCCTCAACGACGACCAGCTCAGCCAGCTGGCTGGGCGTCTGGAAGAAAGCCAGATCGACAACTACACGGACATCATTACCCTGATCGGCATCGAGTTCGACGAGAACACCGTGTGGGGCCAGCTCACCGTGCTGGAACTGAAGCTGTTGATCAACCTGGCGCTACAGCGTCATGAAGAAGCGCTGGAACTGGTGGACATGTTCCTGCAGTTCAACGACAACACGGTGGTACGCGGGCTGTTCTACCAGGCCATGCGGGCGGTGCTGGAAATCACCCTGGATGACGAACTGGAACTGGAAGACTATCTGCGAAACTTCCAGCGCATGTTCGGGGAGAACACCATGGAAGCGGTGGTGGGCTCAGTGAATGGCACGGTCCGTTTTCATGGCCTGACGCCCACCAATATGCAGCTGGAAGGGCTGGAAAAGCACCAGCGTCTTATTGAAAGCTACAAGAAGCTGCATGCGGCGAGGGCAGCCAAGGCTGGGCTGGCGTAACCAGCCCCTATAACTATTGCTGTAGGAGCTATGCTTGAGAAGGGTTCACCATCAAGCATAGCTCCTACAGTTGATTAGCCCTCAGGTATCACCTCGATCACTACCTTTCCGCGACACCGGCCAGTGCGACTCCGATCATAGGCTTCCTGGCTCTCTGCCAGAGAAAAAACGCTGTCGATAATGGGACGCAGTTTGCCGCTTTCCACCAGCTCTGACAGGGTCTCCAGATCCCTCTTCCAGGATTCCACCACCACGGTGCCGCAATGCTTGCCGAACACCCGATAGAAAGGCGTCACCAACATGGAGCGGGCGTCACCGCCGGTGGAGATGAACCAGCCATCGTCGCCAATCAATTCGTCACAGCTTAGCGGCGATTCGTAGGAGGTGACGTCGAAGACCAGGTCGAAGGAGCCTGCGGTTTTGCGGTAGTCCCCCTGGGTGTAATCGATAATCTCGTCGGCACCCAGTTCCCGAACAAAGTCCGCGTTGCGACCGCTGCAGACACCAGTGACATTCAGCCCCATGGCCTTGGCAATCTGTACCGCAAAGGTGCCGACACCGCCAGACGCACCAATGATCAACACCGTCTTGCCGGCTTCCGCCTTGCCCTTTTTCAAACCTTGCAGGGCCGTCTGGGCGGCCAGTGGCATGGAGGCCGCCTGCTGAAACGTGAGCGACGGCGGTTTTTTGGCGATGCGCTTCTGGTCGATACGGGTCCGTTCTGCCAGAGACGCGGTGCGCGGGCGCATATCCATACCGTAGACCGCATCGCCAATCTCGAAGTCTCGCACCTTGCTACCCTTGTCGATGATCACGCCGGCCAGATCATCGCCGAAGAAAGGCGGCAGCTTGCTCACCAGCAGGGGCGTAAACGCCACCGCCGCATGATAGTTCAGCTTCCAGTCCTTGGGATTCACGGACGCCGCGTGCACCTGCACCAACACATCATTGGGCCCCAGGCGGGTAGGCGCGGGGATATTTTCCAGGACCAGCTTGGCGGACAGGCCCCAGCCTGATGTGGTGACGGCTTTCATGGATTCGGCTCCGTAATGAAATCAGCGAATCCAAGCTTAACAAAGGGGGGCGTGAAGAGAGCGGTCAGATGGCGCCAAGGGAGGTGAGGTTTGTGTCAATTACAGCGGCAAGCTTCAAGCCACAAGCTGCAACGCGAACCACGGCTTCAAATGTTGAAAGGGTTGAGCCGCGCCGGTTACTACCAGCGCGGGGCGCGACGTACAGGAAACCCAAAACCCTATCCCGTGTTGTAGCTTGTGGCTTGTAGCTTGTCCCTCAGCCCGGATCCACCTTTCCACGCAGGGATTTCGTCTTGCCGCGTTTGGTCTTGCTGTCCATGCGTCGACGCTTGCTGCCCAGGGTAGGGCGGGTGGCCTTGCGGGGCTTCTGCTCCACGGTCACGCTCTTGATCAACTGGGCGAGCCGGGCCAGGGCGTTTTCCTTGTTCATTTCCTGGGTGCGGAACTGCTGGGCCTTGATCACCACCACCCCGTCGCTGGTGATGCGCTGGTCGCTGAGCGCCAGTAAGCGCTCCTTGTAGCGATCGGGCAGGGATGAGGCGCGAATGTCGAAACGCAAGTGGATAGCGGAGGCGACCTTGTTCACATTCTGGCCACCGCTGCCCTGGGCGCGGATCGCCTGAAGCTCGATCTCATGGTCAGGAATCTGTAAATTGTTGCCTATTTCAAGCATGACGTTGGCGCTCTCCTTTCAGGCGCCAGACTAACAACAGGGAAGGAACATGACCATCATCGGGATCGATCTGGGGACCACCAACAGTGCCTGCGGGCTGTGGACGGACGACGGGGTAACACTGATCCCTAACCGGCTGGGAGAGGTACTCACCCCCTCGGTGGTGGGCGTGGACAAGAACGGCGAAATCATCGTCGGCCGTACCGCCCGCCAGCGGCTGATCAATCACAGCGACCGAACGGTGGCCACCTTCAAACGCCTGATGGGCACCGACCACAAGGTAAAGCTGGGCAAGCAGACCTTTACCGCCACCGAACTGTCCTCGCTGGTGCTCCGCTCACTGAAGGAAGATGCGGAAACCTTTCTCGGCGAACCCGTCACTGAAGCAGTGATCAGCGTGCCTGCCTATTTCAATGACAACCAGCGCCATGCCACCAAGCTGGCGGCGGAGCTGGCCGGGCTGAAGGTGGAGCGGCTGATCAACGAGCCCACCGCCGCCGCCATCGCCTATGGCCTGCACGAAAAGCAGGAAGGCCTGTTTCTGATTCTGGACCTGGGTGGCGGCACTTTTGATGTGTCCCTGCTGGAATTCTTTGACGGCATCATGGAAGTACACGCCAGCGCCGGCGATAACTTCCTGGGCGGCGAGGATTTTGTCGATGCGATGGTGGATGATGTGCTGCGCGAGCACCGCCTGCGCCGCGACGACCTGAAGCCCCTAACCCTGCAGAACCTTTACCTGCAGATGGAAAGTGCCAAGCGCAAACTGGGCCCCACGGACCTGGTGCTGACCCTGGACCTGGGCGAGAAGACCGTGGAGCACGTGGTCACCGCCGACTGGTTTGCCCGCATCAGCACCCCCCTGCTACTGCGCGCCAAACATCCCATCGAACGGGCCATCCGCGATGCGGGCCTGCACCCGAGCAAGATAGATGATGTGGTGCTGGTGGGCGGCTCCACCCGGCTGGCCATTTTCCGTTCCACCGTGGGCAAGATGTTCGGCCGGCTGCCGTCCTGCCATCTTGACCCGGACACTGTGGTGGCCATGGGCGCTGCCATTCAGGCCGGCTTGATGATGCGCAACGAAGCCCTGGACGACGTGGTACTCACCGACGTTTGCCCCTACACCCTGGGCACCGGCGTTATCAACGAGGACAATCCTCGTCTGGGATCCTATTTTCTGCCGATCATCGAACGCAACTGCGTGGTGCCGGTGAGTATCGTCAAGGAAATCTGCACCGCCCACGACAACCAGACCGAGCTGACCATCAAGGTCTACCAGGGTGAAAACCGGTTGGTGGAAAAGAATGTCTATCTGGGTGAGCTGAGCGTGCAGGTGCCGCCGGCACCGCGCGGCGAGGAAACCGTGGATGTGCGCTACAGCTATGACATGAACGGCCTGCTGGAAGTGGATGTAACGGTGCATTCCACTGGCAAGACCTACAACCATCTGATCGAACACACCCCCGGCGCCCTGTCCGAGGCGGATAAACAGAAGGCCCTGAGCAAGCTCAGCGAATTGAAATTCCATCCCCGTGACGGTGAAGATAACCGCGCTCTGCTGGCCCGGGGTGAGCGCCTGTATGAAAGCAGCCTGGGGGATCGCCGGGATTACATCGCCGATGTGATGAAACAGTTCGAGCGAGCACTGGAGCGGCAGAACCCGGCGGAAATCGCCAAGGTCCAGAAGCAGGTGAAGGACGTGCTGGCTCAACTGGAAAGCGAGGACTGGTTCTGATGTCTCCCTGGGACCGGCTGGAGCTTGCTCCCACCAGCGACACTCGCGCCATCAAGAAGGCCTATGCCCGCTTGCTGAAACAGCACCGCCCGGACCAGGATCCTGCGGCGTTTCAGCAACTGCACCAGGCCTACAAGACCGCGCTGCAACTGGCTGAACAACAGGCAGTGGTGACGGAAGAGATGCCACTCCCCGCACCAACTCCTGAACAAGAACCGGAGCAACTGGCGAACTGGTCCATCCAGCTGACGCCGACGGCACCGCAGCCGCCCTCCGAACCTGAAGCCACACCAGATTACCGGCCCCTGTTCCAGCGTTGTTGCCAGCTACTGGCTGAACATCACGGTGCACGCCAACCGCAGTACTGGGAATTTCTGACCCGCAGCCCGGAGTTGCTTGACGACAGCCTGCGCCATCGGCTCAGTGAGGCTTTGTTCGAAGAGATAATCAGACACCAACGCGATACAGAACAATTACGCGGCAACCTGACACCGATTGAGCCGGCGGTACTGAATTACCTGAACCGGTTGTTCGGCTGGGATTCACGACAGGACGAATTGTTATACGGCCCGGACACCGCCATCCGAGAACATCTGTTCGACCTGCTCGACAGCCATACCGCCGAGCAACCGGTTGAGCAAGGCCTGCGCGGCAGCAAAAAACTGATCCGCCAAAAGCCACAAAAACAGGGCGAAGCGCTGGATTTCTATTACTTCGGCAGCATGTTGCACCGCTGCATTGCTGTGGCCATTGATCTCTTTGCCATCGGGTATGTGGTGGATCTCCTGTTGCAATGGCCCCCGCTTGCCGCTCATCTTGATCCGGGCCGTCTGGGCGACACCCGACTACTGGCCACCTTCGCACTTTACATTCCCATCGCCGCGTTACTGGAGCATTCCCGCTGGCAGGCCACACCGGGAAAATGGCTGTTAGGCCTGCGGGTAACCGATACCAGCATGCAACCTTTGCGATGGCAGCATACGCTGATGCGGGCCGGCTGCATGCTGGGAGTACTGGCCCTGATACTGATCAATGATTTCCTGGATCCCAAAGCCGGCCTGTTATTCGCAGTGTTATTCGTGGCCAACTGCCTGATGAACGGCAATCTGATTCAGGATTTCGTCAGCCGCACCCATGTGATCAATCTGCGCCTGAGCCGCAGACGTCACCGGCAGGCCACCGCATGACCCCTTTTAGCATTCTTCAGATCGAGCCCACCGATGACAGCCGCGCCATCAAGCGCGCCTATGCCAAGCAGCTCAAGCAACACCGGCCCGATGAAGACCCGGACGGGTTTCAACGTCTTCACCAGGCCTATAAACAGGCCCTGGCAATGGCGGAGCAGGACGACCCCGGTCCGGTTTCCCCGCTTGTCATGGAAAGCCGACAGGAAGAGAGCGACCCGCCAACACCGGACGACAATGACGAAGAGATCAGCGATTTTCTACGCGCCGCCGAAGACAATCCGCCACCGCCCAATCGTGATCCTTTCGTTATCGAAGCGCCGGAAACAGACAGCCCGCCACAACCCAACCTCCGCGACGTCCATCGGCTGGAGCCTCTGCAGGAGGAACCCCCGCCACGGGTGGACCCGGTGCAGATACAGCATGAATTGCTCGCTCGCTGCGATACCTGCCTGTCGCAAACAGCCGGACTGTCAGAGCCGCAACAGTGGCAGTTTCTGGTAGCCGACCCGCTGATTCTCGACAGCGCTTTCAACCGCGACCTGGGCATGGCTGTCTTCCGCCTGATCGTGAACAAGCACCAACAAAGCGGCGTGGTACCCCACCGCCGGGTGCTGGACTATCTGAATGGCCTGTTTCACTGGACCGGACGACGGCCGGAGCTGCTTGCCGCCGCGGGGGAGGATCACAGCCAGTGGCTGTTTGCGATACTGGATGATGCGCCGCCACCGGAAACCTTGCTGCGATCCGTGCGTGGCGCACAGCCCCTTCCCCCACAGGCGCTTCAAAGCTCTGAGCAACTGGCCAGCTGGTCCACCCAGCTGACACCGGAACCCGCTCCTCTTGCTCTGGATTATGCTGGTTATGGTTTGCGCACCCTGTGTGTACTGCTGGATCTTTTCTTCGCCATGTTTGCTGTCTCCCTGTTAATCATCGGTCCCATGAAGATGCTGGGTGACGGCAGCATGGCACCGGGATTGCCCTTACTCCTCGGCACCTTGCCCGCTTACCTGCTGATGGCCCTGGTGCTGGAATGCACGCCGCTACAGGCAACCCCAGCCAAATACCTGCTGGGCTTGCGGGTGGTCAACAAGACGGGCCAAAGACTGAATCCGCTGCATAATTTATGGCGGGTAATCTCGCTGTTGTTGCTGGTGGGATTGCTCTGGAAAGTCGTCTTTCTGATCAATGCTTTTATGGGCGGGCGGCTGTTACATGACCGCCTTAGTCAGAGTTTTGTGATCCGTCCCAACGTGGCCAGCGGTTGGTGATGGCAAGAAGCCGTCCGGGTGGACGGCTTCCTGCTGGCCGGGTGCTACCGGAGGCTGCTTGTATGCAGCCAGGGAGGGTACGACTCAGTTCTTCACATCCCGGTCATAGTTCAGCCGCTTGGCTGCATCCAGGGTCAACAACTGCATGAAGGCCTTTGTTTCGGAATCCGAGCCGGTGGGCGTATTACCGTCTCCACCGCCAAAGACATACTGCGGAACCTTGCGTTGGGCGAAGGCCTCTGCCCAGATTTTCTGGATCTCGATTTCCGCATCGAGCTTCTGGGCCAGGGCGTTATCCGCCTGCAGCACTGCTTTCTTCTGATAGGCCTCCGCATCGGCCAGGGTACGACGGGTTTCCGCTTCGATGCGCGCTTTCTCCAGGTTGACCTGGGCGGTCTGTTTGTCGATTTCCGCCTGTTCCTGTTTTTTCTGCGCTTCGGTAATGGCCAGCTGTTTCTCGGTCTCTGCTTCCGTGGTGCGCTGGATCTGATCCACCTTCGCCTTGGCCTGACGCTCGGCCACTTCCCGCTCACCCCGGGCAATGGCCAGCAGTCGCTGCTCTTCTTCCTGGACCCGTTGTTCCCGGGCAATGGCCCGATCCGCAGAGGCTTTCTGCTTGAGCTGCATGCGCTCTACGAAGCGCTGGTTCGGGTCCATCTGGGTGATACGGGCTTCCACCACAGACACGCCGTAATCGATAAAGCGCTGGGATTTGCGCCGCGGAATGCCGGTATCGTCCAGCATTTTGCGGACTACGAAGACCACCTTGGAATCATCACCGTAGTCCTGCTGCTGGGTTCCCATGGCAACATTGGCGCTGCCTCTCACATCACCCACTCTCTTTTCGCTGATCTCTTCCCGGCGAACAATGTAGATGCCATTGATCATCTGGTTCTCGAATTCGGTATTGAATTCGGTGCGCCCCCCGGAGTAGTACTCCTCGGCACTCATTAACGACGCATTGGCCTGCAGGGTTTCCTTGAAAGCGGGAATCAGGGCGGTGCGCAGGAGGTTTTCCGGGTTACGGTATTCGTGGGCCAGCTGCAGAAAGCTGTCCTTGTCCGTGGGGATGGTAAAACGCACCGTGGCCTGTGCATTGGCGTCTACCTGATCCAGGAACATGATGTTCTGGGGCGGCAAGGCGGCAGAGGTTTCCGAGCTTTCCACTTCCACATAGGCCAGGTCTTCCGTACCGCCTTTCACTGCCTGCACCGTCAGCGCCCGTTTCCAGGAATTCCAGCGACCGAAGAAAAAGAACTGGTAGCCCACATCTGATACCACCTGTTCCTGACCAGTGATGGTGCGCACGTGATACACATAGCCGGGCTCGGCATAGAAAATGGATTTGTTGGCAACCACCACCAGTACCAGTACACCGATCACGGCCCCTACCAGCTTTGGCACGGGCAGGGCGCCCTTGAGCTTGTCCTTGAGCATGAATTTTCCCCCAGAGAGTCAATGTGAAAGGGGAATATTTTAGAGGGCGATCCGGGAAAGGATAGTGGGCAATGTCTTACATTTGGGATCTTTCGGATCGCAGGGGTAAGCGTGCAGGACAGGGAGCAAGAGCCCCAGGAGCGGGTGCGAGTCTCGAGTTGCGAAACCCCTGACTTGCTGGCTTTTCGCAACTCGTACCTCGTTACTCTCGACTCACCCCACAGGCACCGCAAAGTGGATCATCACATGCACCTGAAGCTCACCGACCAGGAAGCCGAGTAGCGCGCCCACGGTAATCAGTATCCATTCGTCCTGCTGGAAAGCCGGCCTGAGTAACCCTTCGAATTCCTCCTCGGTGAGTTCCTGCATTTTGGTCACAAGCAGGTTTTTCAGATCCATGGCTTCTTCGGCGTAGGCCTCCATGTGGGTGAGGGTTTCCGGCAGATGCTGCATGACCTTCTCGGATACGGAGCGCTTCATTTCCTGGTACCGGGTGCTGCCCACGGCGAACACCACCAGCGGCTTGGCCAGGCCCGCCTGTTCATCCATGGTGCGCTGTACCTGTTTCTGTACCAGCCCGAACAGCCGGTCAGACATGGGCCCGGTGAGGATGGCGCCGATCACCGCCGCCGGGGTGACGATCTCCGTGGCCACCAGCTCCCCGTAGCGTGCCGCTACCTGTTTGCGGCGGCGCAGGAACAGGCCCTGCCATTCGAACAGCCCCAGGTAACGCACCGGCTGTTTCGGGTTGAAGATCATCTTCAGCGCCAGCCAGTCGGTGAACCAGCCGGTGAACAGCCCGAACAGCGGAATCACCCAGATGTTGTGGGTCATGGCCCAGACGATGGCCTGAACGATACCAATGGCAAAGCCGAAGTAGATGCCGGAGTTGCGGATGAACTTGAACTCCACATGGCCGGCTTCCAGGAACACCCGGTTGAGCAACTCCTTGTCACGGACCAGTGCACTGGTGACCAGATCCTTGAGATCGAACACCCGGGTGATATTGCTTTTGATGTCCGTCATGATCTGTTCGACCATGTGCGGCGCTTCATTCTGAATGCGCTGGATAATCAGATTTTTCACTGATTCGGGAGCAGACTCCCACAGGCCAGGCTGGTATTCGGCAGCCACCTCGCGGGTGATGTCTTCCACGGAACGGATCAGCGGTTCGCGGATTTCCTTTACCACCCGCTGCGGATCCAGCTTGTCGAATACATCCTCGGGTTTAAGCAACCGCTCCATCATCAGGTCACAGGCAATACTGGCCATGGTGGCGGCCTTGCGCGGCACAATGCCCTGCCAGCCCAGGAACGGCCTCCAACCCACAAACCTCAGTGGTTTGAACATCATCTTGATGGCCACCACCTTGGTGTAATAACCAATGGCAGCTGCCACAAACGGCATGGCCAGATAGAGCAGCCAGTTGGCCTGAATATCCGCCAGAATCAGATTGATATCGGTAATCACAGGCTTACTCCTCAGTCACTGCCGCTTCGCTCAACAGTGCCCACACCTTGTCGCCCACCGGGCTCATGTGGAGGGTTTCGCGACGGACTTTCAGTTTTGGGGAGTGCGCTTTGAGCGCCTCTTCCGCCTTGCGGTAATCGCTGTCGCCTTCGAGCAACTCGTAATCCATGCGCCGCTCTTCGCTGAACCCGGACGCGACCACCAGGCCGCGAGCAAACAGGCGGTTCAGGTAGAAGGCAATGAAATCCGTGCACTGAATGCCTGCGGCCCGCCCGATATTGGAGTGGCGGTGCAAGACTTCACCCCGTGACAGACGCCCGCCGGTGAAAAGAGTCAGCATGGGAAAACCGCTACCATCAGACAGGGCGGCCAACAGGCGGGCTTCATCGGCGGTAGTCCCCGACAGTACCTGGCTGACCAGCATGGCACGGGCCTGCTCCTGGCTCTGCTCCATGGACACTTCCAGCAATTGCTGAAAGCTGTCTGCTGGGCCGCCCAGACTACCGGGAGATTCCAGCCCTTCCAGGCGGTGCTTGAGCCCCTGCAGAACATCCTGTTCTACCTGATGGAGGCGTTCATCGGCACGCTGTACCGGCGGCAACTGATACAGCAAATGCTGTATTCGCGCCCGCAGGGCAGCGGGCGAGAGTGGAGAATCAGACACGGTTGTTTCCTGTTCTTATTGTGGTTTCGGGTCTTTGGCGTTTACCGGTGTTTCATCGATATCATCGGGCCGGGCAAGATCGGCTAAACAAAGACCACTTTATTATCGAGTGTGCGCGGTTTTCATTTTTGTGCAAGTTACCGTGCGTATGTTTTCCGCAACCCCCAGCCCCGATTGGCGTTATGGCCTCTCACGCAAGGCCAGTACCCGCTCGCGCAAATCATCCGCGCGTACCTGTTCCGGAGCCACCGCGTCCCCTACCGCCAGTTTGATCCGCGACCAGAATCGTCGCGGCAGCCGGGTCAGGGCTTTGCCGCCCTTGTGGCTGAAGAAGCTTCCCCAAAGACCTGACAGGGCCATGGGAACCACCGGTACCGGATAATCGGCGACGATCTTTTCGATGCCGGCGCGGAATTCAGCCACCTCGCCATCGTCGGTGAGTTTGCCTTCCGGGAAAATGCACACCACTTCACCAGCCTCCAGTTCCTCGCGTATACGCACAAAGGCCCGTTCATAGATTGCCGGGTTACGAACCTTTGAGTCGATGGGGATGGTCTTGCCGGTACGGAAAATATAGTTGAGCATCGGCATGTCATAGATAGGCTTGAACATGACAAAACGCACCGGTCGGCGGATGGCCCCGGCCAGCAGCAGGGCATCCACATAGCTCACGTGGTTGCATACCAGCATGCAGGGCCCCTCATCGGGAATATGTTCCATACCATCGTGCTTCACCCGGTACATGGTGTGGGTCAGCATCCATACCAGCAGGCGAATAAGGAATTCCGGCACCACTGTATAGATGTAGCTGGCCACCAGCACATTTGCCAGCGCCAGGGCCAGGAAGAACTGCGGCACAGTCAATTCCAGCAGGCCCACCAGCACGATGCCAGCCACCGCCGAACCCACCATCAACAGGGCATTGAGAATGTTGTTGGCGGCAATGATCCGCGACAGGTGTTTGGGGTTACTGCGGTGTTGGATGAAGGCGAACAGCGGCACGATATAAAAGCCGCCAAACACGCCGATACCGAGCAGATCCATCAATACCCGATAACCACCGGCCTGCTGCAGGAAGCCGGCGATATCCACCTGGCCATTGCCTTCCAGCCCGGCATAGGAGAAGAACAGATCCACCCCGAATACGCTCAGGCCAATGGAACCCAGCGGTACCAGTCCCAGTTCCACCCGCTTGCCGGAGAGTTTTTCACAGAGGAATGAGCCCAGGCCGATGCCGATGGAGAAAGTGCCCAACAGCACGGCGTAAAGACCATCGGTGCCCAGCAGGTAGTCATCCACGTAGACCTTGAGCTGAGTGGTATAGGCAGCACCCAGAAACCAGAACCAGGAGATACCCAACACGCACATCCATACGGATTTCACCTCCCGGGCATAGCCGACGATGTGCCAGGTTTCCTTCCACAGGTTCCAGTTCAACTTCAGCCCATCATCCGCCGCTGGCGCGGAGGGAATACCGCGAGCCGCCAGGTAACCGAGCAATGCCAGCCCTACGACAGCGATAGCCACCACGCCATCGCCCACGCCATCCATTTTCAGCAGCACACCGGAAATGGAACCCAGCAGAATCGCCAAAAAGGTACCCATTTCCACCAGCGCATTACCGGATACCAGTTCCTTGTCGTCCAGCTGCTGGGGAATGATGGAATACTTGATCGGGCCGAAGAAGGTGGACTGCAGGCCCATACAGAACAACACGCCAAGCAGGAAATACACCGCATCGAAGAAGAAGCCCACGGCAGCGGCGGACATGATGCAGACTTCCACAAACTTGATCTTGCGCACCAGCGACGCCTTGTCGTACTTGTCCGCCACCTGGCCGGCCAGGGCCGAAAACAGGAAGAAGGGCAGGATAAACAAGGCCAGGGCCACGTTGTTAAGGGTGTTGACGCTGACGGCGGTGACCGCCCCGGAGGCAATCAAAAGAATCAGCGCCTGGCGGAACACGTTGTCGTTGAAAGCCCCGAGGAACTGGGTAAAGAAGAAAGGCCCGAAGCGGCGTGACGCCAGCAGAGAGAACAACCCTTTTTTCATTTTTCCGCCTTACAGTTCATGTTTAGGGTTGGGTGAGTGGCAAGTTACAAGTTGCAAGTTCCAACGCGGGCAAGGCCTGTGATTCACGGAGCGTCTCAACCCGCGCTGACGATGTTTACTGCGCGGGCACAGCCCTTGAAAGCACAAGGAATCATTCCGCACCTTGCGGCTTTCAAACTGTAACTTGCATCTTTCCCCAGCTATTCAAGTAATGCTCCAGCAACGAATCGAGCATGGCCTGCTCATCCACATCCCCGGCCACATCCAGTTTGTTTTCCGCCGCCAGTACCGCGATGCCGTGGACGCTGCTCCACAGGGTGCGGGCAGCCAGGTGGATGGCGCTGTCTGACTGGCCTTTCGCCAGCCGCGCCATCTGGCGCTCCACCCGGGCAAACAATCTGGCAGTGCGCTGCTGATACCAGTCGGGTACTGGCGCAGACTTCTGCATGCGATGCATGAATACCATCTGCCACAGGGCGGTCTGTTCCCGAGCCAGGGCCAGGTAAGCGCTGGCCATATGGTGCAGGGCCTGTTGTGGCGAGCCTGTGTTAACGGTTTCAATCTCTGCCAACAACGCATCCAGGGTAGCGGCATTGGCATGCAGAATCAGATCATCCAGGTTGGCGAACACATGATAGAGCATACCCGGGGTGTAACGGATTTGCTCCGCCACCTTGCGCACACTGAGTTTCGCCAGCCCCTGTTCCGCCACCAGTTCGCGTACCGCATGGACGGCCAGCGCCTGCAGTTCCTCACGGCTGTGTTGGTTACGACGTGCCACCTGCTATTCCTTTTTGCTGATACCGTTTCTCTTGTAGTCCCAATGAATCCCTACAAGAAAGTCGATTTTCACCACAGATATCACTGAGAAAACGCTTTACCCCGGTGAACTCTGTGATCTCGGTGATAAATCATTCCCTGTGGGGCAGTCATTTGCTCCCACATACAAAAAATCTGATTCAGGACGATTGCAACCTTGCCAAAATCGCCCGGGCCCGCTCGGTCTGGCTGTCACCGATGCCGGCATCGGCCATACGCTTGTCCAGGCTATCCATCTTGCTGTCGCCGGTCTGCCAGTCGCAGTGGATCTCACTGTGCCACAACAAACGACATTCTTCCTGCCGTTGCTGGATATGCTGCAGGGTCTGTTTACTGTCGCTAAGCCGTTCGGCAAGACCGCGGCCCTGCGCTTCCCGATTCCGGCTTTGCCCGAACAGGGCTTCCTGGCTTCTGGCCAGCGACTGTTCATGGCGCAGGGTTTTCAACTGGTCCGCCGCCTGCTGGATGAAACGTTGGTATTCCGCTTCCTGCTGGTTCAGCGCGATGCCCTGTTGTTCCAGTCGCGCCTGTTGCTGTTCCAGATCCGCCAGTCGCTTACCAATATCCAGAGCCAACGTTTCCTCACTGGCGGCCAGGGCCTGACGGGCCCCATTTTCGTAGTAGCGTATCTGACCGGCCAGCTCGTCACTGCGACGGCGGTTTAGTTTTTGCTCTGCCATCAGCCGCGCCAGTTGCCGACGGGCATCGCGCAGGGATTGTTCGGTTTCATAGAGCTGCTGGTCGAGCAGCAGCATGTCGTTGGCATTGACGATCTGTTCCATGCTGACACGGGCCTGGCCGCGCATCAGGGTTTTCAGTCTGTTCCAGGCAGTGGCCATG
>NZ_JABURH010000143.1:0-3542 GCF_014762765.1 Alcanivorax sp. | reverse complement strand
GCCTCACTGATCCGGTTGATCAGTCGACGCGCTTCATGATCATCGCGCAGGGTCTTCGCCAGGGTGATGGTGGAGCCCACCACGAACATGATGCCCATGACCAGGTAGCCCTTGATCCACAGGTCCGTGGGCAACCAGACGATACCCAGAATCATCAGGCCCAGGCTGATGCCAAAAGCCGCCTTCACGTAGAACAACCAGCCGCCGGAATGGCGTTGAATCGTGCTCTCATCCATGGGGTTTCCCTCTCGGTATCTATCGTTGCTTTGTTTAACGATGTTTAATAAAACCCATTGCTAAACATTGTTCAATAATGTGGGTGTTACCGAGTATGTGGCGGGGTGTTCAATAGGAGAGGTTCTATCAGTGAGGAAGATCCGGGGCGCCAGGACGGCGGCCCACCGGGCGGGCCGGATTGCCGGCGACGATGGTCCAGGGCTCCACATCCCGGGTCACCACGGCCCCCATGCCAACCACGGCGTGATCGCCAATGGTGACACCATCGACAATGCCGACCCGGGCGCCGACCCACACATCCCGGCCGATGCGAATACCTTTCGAGGTCACCGGCTGTTCGCGGATTCGGCGATCTGCATCAAGACCGTGGTTAAAGGCATAGAGGGTGCAGTAGGCGGCAATGCGGCTGTCATCGCCAATCTGGATGCCGGCGGCACCACCATCCAGGGTCACATGATGGTTGAGGCTGACCCGCTCGCCCAATTTGACCGGGCCATGAATAACGCAATCTGCCGCGATCTGGCTGCCATCACCCACGATAATGTCGCGACCAGGCTCAGCCAGCAACACCGCCTGGGGCGCCACAAAACAGGCCTCCCCGAAACGCACGGTCTCCAGTGCCATCAATTGCTGCTGGATCTCCCGCTGCCAGGGTTCCGCCCAGGCACGATGTTTTGCTTTCAGGCGACCGTAGAGCCAGGGCATATAGGCCAGGCGTTTTTTGTGCTGTTCGCGGTAGTCGGGGTGAGTCATGGCACTCTCGATATATCCGAAGGATCGGCGCTTGAGCCGCGAATCTGCCTGCGAAGGCCTCGCAACTATGATTCGCGGCTCAAACGCCGATCCTGCAATTAGCAATACGAGTTTAGCAGCCAGCATGGAATGCAGTAGCATTGGCCTCAAATCATAAGGAGAACGTGGCATGAAACAGTTTTGGGTTCTGGTGGGGCTACTGGTTTTGAGCGGCTGCAAGACCATGGAAGCAGCGATGCCTTGGGTAGACATGGGCAACCAGATGGCCAAGAACGCCGGCTACGACACCGACTCGAAACTGGCGGCGGGCATTAAGGAAACGTTGATCACCGGCACCGACCGGGCCAGTGCCCAGCTCTCCCAGACCGGTGCATTCAATCTGAAGCTACCCGCAGCCGCCCAGCCCGTTGCTGATACCCTGCGCCAGTTCGGTTTCGGTAGCTATGTGGACAAGGTGGAAACCGCCATGAACCGGGGCGCGGAGCAGGCGGTGGCAGAAGCAGCCCCGGTCTTCAAGCAGGCTATCACCAACATGAGTGTCAATGATGCCCTGGGAATTATTCGCGGCGGCGATACCGCAGCCACCTCCTACTTCCGAGGAGAGACCGAGACCAGCCTGCGCCAACGCTACCAGCCGATTGTGGAAGACAACCTGAAAAGGACCGGTTTCTACGACCAGTACAAGAGCCTGCTTGCGGTGTACGATAAGTTACCACTCACTAACAAACCTGATATGAACCTGGAAAGCTACGTCATCGACAACAGTATGGACGAGCTCTACACCCGCATCGGCGAGCAGGAAGCGCTGATCCGCCAGAATCCCATGCAGCAGGGCAGTGCACTGATCGGGGCGGTGTTTGGAACGGGACAGGCCGAGTAAGCAGGGCTTTTGGTAGGAGCGTCGCTGGCGGCGCGAACCGGAACGCAGTGCAGGTAACGCCCGACAGGGCGGCCCGCAGGGTGCACGCAGTGCATAAACCCAAAACCTGAAAAGCGGTATTTACCACAGAGGACACAGAGATCACTGAGGAAAAAACAGGTTTTCTCTGTGTGCTCCGTGCCCTCTGTGGTGAAAAGGCTTTTGATCTTGGGTTGGGTTGGGTTATCGCGCCGCCAGCGACGCTCCTACGGCACAGATTCGCTACGCCACCTGCACCGCCGTAAGCTGTGCAAATCGCCCAAGGATAGCGCTGGCATCGTCGCATTCGCGCACTTCCGGCAGGTGACTGTCTACCTGTTGCTGACTCAGCCCTTCACCACGCAGCGCCTGCAGATAGGCGCGCATCACATCGGCGCTGAATTCCGGATGAAACTGCACCCCCCAGACCCGCTCCCCGTAACGGAAGGCCTGGCAGGCGTCATGGACATTGCTGGCCAGCACCGTGGCACCGGGCGGGGGAGTCAGTACTGACTGACGGTGCACCACTTGTGCCCACGGATGTCCGGCGATGGCGCCTAACAGGGCATCCTGTCGACCGGCGCCTGTCAACCGCAGGGCAACCGTGCCCACTTCCAGACCCATGGGGTTATCCGCCACTTCGCCACCCAGGGCGCGAGCCAACAGCTGGTGGCCAAAACACAGTCCCAGTACCGGCATCTGTACCACTTCATGAACCAGGGTATACAACCAACGCATCAACTCCCGCATCCAGGGCGCCTGATCGGTGACCATGGCATGGGAACCGGTAATCACCACGCCCGCCAGCTCAGTCAACGCAGGCAGCGGTCCTCCCTGTTCCGCATCAACCACCATGACATCGGTAGCTGAACCCAGTCCCTGGTGTATCCAGGCATCAAAATCACCGTAGTGCGCGCTGATTTGCGGGAAGGTGCTGCCGGTCTTGATGATGGCGATGGGTTTGCTGTGATTCATGGCCTGTCCACCGTACTGTCCTTGTCTGGTTTTCTTTATTCAGAGCAAGGGCTGTACCAACTTTTCAACGCGCCAAATCTTTGTGTAGGAGCTCCTCTTGAGGGGCGAATCGAGCGTAGCGAGGCAGTATGGCAAGACAGGCTCGCAATGGAGCCTGCCTTGCTCAGATATTCCTGATCGCCCTGCGGGCGACTTCCACGCTGACGCGTGGTTCGCCCCTCAAGAGGAGTTATTCGCTTCGCTTACCCTTCGGGCCGCACGGAACTACGTGCGTTACTCCGCTACGCTACGTTCCTACAGCGGCTTCGAAACAGCTCTGGCAGCAGCCTCCCGCAGAAAGAGGTTTGGCAGCTACATGAGATCCCGATGCCGCGGGCAGCTGATGAGGTGATCGTTGACCATGCCGGTGGCCTGCATGAAGGCGTAGACGATGGTGGGGCCAACAAACTTGAAGCCCCGTTTTTTCAGGGCCTTGCTCATGGCCTCGGCCACCGGGGTGGAGGCGGGCACCTCCTTGAGTGTGCGGAAGTGATTGATCTGCGGTTGCCCCTCCATAAAGTCCCAGAGAAAGTCCCTCAGGGTGCGACCCTCTTCGCGCAACGCCAGATAGGAGCGGGCATTGCCAATGGTGGCAGCCACTTTCAACCGATTGCGGATGATGCCCGGATCCTGAAGCAGG
>NZ_JABURH010000206.1 GCF_014762765.1 Alcanivorax sp. | reverse complement strand
TTTTTCTTCCGGATAAATCGCCAGGTGCCAGCCGGGCTCGTTACCCACCGCCCAGAAGGTGGCACCGGCTTCCCGGGCACCGGCCATACCCGTTTTCGGCGGCGCGGCTTCAGGCTGCTCCGAGGCGACTCGCTGCAGCATGATGGTGACATCTTCACCACTGGCGTGCTCACCCAATTCCACAGTGTGACGCTCGGTCGTTGTCCATAATAATTGCCCTTCCGCACCCCGAATCTCTGCACGCACGGCATAGGCCATGGGATGATCATGAACAATTGCATCTCTGGCATAGCGCAGGGTAAAGGGCACCGGCACCTGGCCCGGGTCGTCGATATGCTGCTCGGCGATCACTGTGGACGGCGCATCGGCCAGCGATACATCCTCCAGGGTTACCGTGAGCGTTGCGCCTTCCGGCATGGCCATACGCTCTCGGTACATGGCTTTACCACTGAGGATCTGTTGTTCGGTCTTTTCACTCTGCTCAGCAACGGTAGGTTGCTGGCTATCAGATTCCGGTTTTCCCTGATCACAGCCAGACAGGACAAGCAAGGCAGCAATGCCAGCGGAACCAAACAGCACGGAAACAGAACGGTGGGTAAATATGGGAGATCGCATAGTCATTCCTTGTCATCGTCAGTGATGGGATTCGCTGGACGCCCGGCGGTTCCCTGCCGAGCTTTACTAATAAAGCACCGCTCATAAAAAAGCAGCCCACTGGGGCTGCTTTTTTACTTTTCTTCAACGTTTTCTTTAAACGGTAACGACCAGCTCCACATCAATATTGCCGCGGGTGGCATTGGAGTAAGGGCACACCTGATGGGCTTTCTCCACCAGTGTCTGTGCCTGCTCCTGATCCAGCCCGGGGAGGTTCACATTCAGCGTTGCCTGGATGCCGAACCCGCCACCCAGCGGACCAATGCCCACCTGACCGGTAATGGCGGTTTCTTCCGGCAGGGACACCTTGGCTTTACCGGCCACCAGTTTCAGGGCGCCCAAGAAACAGGCCGAGTAACCGGCGGCGAACAGTTGCTCCGGATTGGTTCCCTCGCCGCCCGGACCGCCCAGGGCCTTGGGGGTGGTGAGTTTGACGGACAGCTGGCCGTCATCGCTGGCGGCGCGGCCATCACGGCCGCCGGTGGCAGTGGCTGTGGCTTCGTACAACACTTTTTCAAGACTCATGGTGCTCTCCCTTATACTCGCTATTTAATAGCGCACTATTTAAAAGACCCAAAATATAGGCCTTTCCGGCTTGCGACCTGATTCCCTCAGGAACCAGACCGGTGTCACCCAATGCAATACAGGTTCAGTCCGCCTTTGCCAACCGCGCGCGCAGTGCATGCAACTCATCACGCAGGTGCACCAGCTCTTCCGGACTGCACTGGCTGGCGCACAGTACTGCCTCTGGCACTGTCTCCGCCTGCTGGCGCAGCGCCCTGCCCGATTCGGTCAGGGTCACTTCCACATGACGCTCGTCCGGACGGCTGCGCTTGCGCAGCACCAGGCCCATGCTTTCCAAGCGCTTGAGCAAGGGCGTGAGGGTGGCGGAATCCAGAAACAGGCGTTCGCCGATTTCCGATACGGACAGCCTGTCCTGCTCCCACAGCACCATCATCACCAGATACTGCGGATAGGTGAGTCCCAGCTCCTTCAACAGCTTGCGGTACACCTTGCTCATGGCAAGCTGTGCGGAATACAGGGCAAAACAGACCTGCAGGTCCAGCTTCAGCCAGGAGGCATTGTCAGGAGCGTCATCGTTCATGGGCTCACTTTAAATAGCGCGCTACTTAATAGCAAGCATATGTTGTTGGAGCCTTGCAGGCACGGGTACAACGCCACAAAAAAGCCCCGGCTTGCCGGGGCTTTAAAGTCTTCAGCCTCGCGCTATCAACCGAAGGCCGGAATCCCGGTCTGGGCACGGCCCAGAATCAGGGCATGCACATCATGGGTGCCCTCGTAGGTATTCACCGCCTCCAGATTCATCACATGGCGGATCACGTGGTACTCATCACTGATCCCGTTGCCGCCGTGCATATCGCGGGCCTGACGGGCGATGTCGATGGCCTTGCCGCAGTTGTTGCGTTTCATCAGCGAGACCATTTCCGGCGCCCAGTTGCCGCTATCCATCAACCGGCCCAGCTGCAATGCGCCCTGCAGGCCCAGGGTGATTTCGGTCTGCATGTCCGCCAGCTTTTTCTGGATCAGCTGTGTCGCCGCGAGAGGCCGACCGAACTGCTTGCGGTCCAGGGTGTATTGCCGGGCCGCCTGCCAGCAGAATTCCGCCGCGCCCATGGCGCCCCAGCTGATCCCGTAGCGGGCCTTGTTCAGGCAGCTGAACGGCCCTTTCAGTCCTTCCACGTCCAGGCGGTTTTCGTCCGGCACAAAACAGTCGTCCAGCATGATCTGCCCGGTGATGGAAGCGCGCAGGGAGAACTTGCCTTCTATTTTCGGGGTGGTGAAACCGTCAAAGCTGCGCTCCACCACAAAGCCGGTGATCTTGCCGTCCAGGTTGGCCCATACCACTGCCACATCAGCAATGGGGGAATTGGTGATCCAGGTCTTTGCACCGTTGAGCAGGTAGCCACCGTCCACCTTTTTGGCGCGGGTGCTCATGGAGCCCGGGTCAGAACCGTGATCCGGCTCGGTCAACCCGAAGCAACCCACCCACTCGCCGGTGGCCAGTTTCGGCAAGTATTTCTGGCGCACCGCTTCACTGCCAAAGGCATGAATCGGGAACATCACCAGCGACGACTGCACGCTCATGGCCGAGCGATAACCGGAATCCACCCGCTCCACTTCCCGGGCCACCAGGCCGTAGCTCACATGGTTCACCCCGGCGCCGCCATACTGCTCGGGAATGGTGGGACCGAGAAAACCGAGTTCCCCCATTTCCGTCATGATGTCCCGGTGGAAAATCTCGTGCCGGTTGGCTTCCAGCACCCGGGTCATCAGTTTGCTCTGACAGTAATCATGGGCCGCATCACGAATCATGCGTTCGTCTTCGGTAAGCTGGGTTTCCAGCAACAACGGATCTTTCCAGTCGAATCTTTGCATTAGTCATCCTGTTCGTTTCATTCCGCAGGGCGGAAATTTCCGGCAAGAAATCTCCGCCCTGCGGGTTTCATTATTCATTATTAGCTATTAATTATTCATTGCCTCTCAATCACCATGGCCACACCCTGACCAATGCCAATACACAGGCTGACCAGCGCATAACGGCCACCACCGGCCTCCAGCTGGCGCATGGCGGTGAGGGCCAGGCGCGCACCGGATGCCCCCAGTGGGTGCCCCACGGCAATGGCCCCACCGTTGGGGTTGAGACGTTCATCATCGCCAGCCAGCCCCAGCTGTTTGCAACAGCCCAGTACCTGGGTGGCGAACGCCTCGTTAATCTCGATCACATCCATCTGCGCCAGGGTGAGACCGGCCCGGGCCAGTGCCTTGCGGCAGGCCTCCACCGGGCCCAGGCCCATGACCCGTGGGGCCACACCAGCCACCGCACCCGCCAGAATCCGGGCGCGCGGGACAATGCCCGCCGCGTCACCGGCAGCACGGGAACCGATAATCAGTGCCGCCGCACCGTCATTCACACCGGAGGCATTCCCTGCGGTGATGATGCCACCCTCAACGATAGCAGGCAGTTTTGCCAACTTTTCAGCGGTGGTGCCGGCGCGGGGATGCTCATCCTCTGTCACCGTCAGCGGCTCTTTCTTGCGGCCCTGGGGAACAGTCACCGGCAGAATCTCTTCCCGGTAAAAACCCTGTTCCCGGGCCGCCTGGTAGCGCTGCTGGGAACGAGCGGCAAACGCATCCGATGCCTCACGGCTGATGCCCAGGTCGTTGGCCACGTTCTGGGCAGTTTCCGGCATGGTGTCGGCACCGAACTGGCTGAGGATGGCCGGGTTGGGGAAGCGGGCGCCGATGGTGCTGTCGAAGATGGTCATATCGCGGCTGAAGGCTTTCTCGGCCTTGGCCATCACGAACGGCGCCCGGCTCATGGACTCGGTGCCGCCGGAAACAATCAGCTCGCCCTCTCCCACCGTCACCATGCGCGCCGCATCCAGCGTCGCCGCCAGGCCACTGCCACACAGGCGGTTAACGGTAATCCCGGCCACGGATTCCGGCAGCCCCGCCAACAGGCCGGCGTGACGCGCCACATTGCGGGCATCTTCACCGGCCTGATTGGTATTGCCGATCACCACGTCTTCATAGCGGGACAGCTCGAACCCGTTGCGCTGTACCAGCTCACGGATCACCCCGGCCAACAGGTCATCCGGTCGCACCGGCGCCAGGGCGCCACCATGGCGACCAAAAGGGGTTCGCAGACCATCGTAGATATAGGCATCCAGCATTTGCACTCTCCCGTTCCAGGGAGTTGCAAGTTGCAAGTTACAAGTTACAACGCGACATGGGATTTATTATTTGGCTACCACTTCCGCCGCGCACCCATATTATCCCGCCAAGGGTTCTGGCGCGGCGACAATGCCCTCAAGGCGCTACCCGCCTCGTCCGCGTTGCAACTTGCAACTTGTCACTTGCAACTGCCTTTGTCCGCTGTGCGGAATGTTGTTTTGAAACTTGACGGGCAGAATAGGCCGTGACAGAGTGCGATGCAAGTGATTCGCCTCGCGGTCACGCCCCCAAAGACCCAATATTACCGCCGGACCCGACCATGATTCGTGATGCCGAAATCCTCAGCCAGTTGACCGATACCATTGCCCGCTTTGTCCGTGAACGACTGGTGCCTGCTGAACAGCACGTGGCTGAGACGGACACCATTCCCGAAGACATTGTCGCCGACATGAAGGCCATGGGGCTATTCGGTCTGTCGATCCCCGAGCAATACGGCGGCCTGGGGCTGACCATGGAAGAGGAAGTGCTGGTGGCCTTTGAACTCGGCCGTACCTCACCGGCCTTCCGCTCCCTGATGGGCACCAATAATGGCATCGGCGCCCAGGGCATCCTCATTGATGGTACCGAAGAACAGAAACAGAAATACGTCCCGGCGCTGGCCACGGGCGAAGTGATTGGCGCCTTCTGCCTGACCGAACCGGATGTGGGCTCTGACTCCGGTGCGGTGAAAACCCGCGCCCAGCGGGACGGCGACCACTACATCCTCAATGGCACCAAACGCTATATCACCAATGGCCCCCATGCGGGGCTGTTTACCGTGATGGCCCGCACCGACCCGGAGATCCAGGGTGGCGGTGGCGTTACCGCCTTTATCGTGGAAGGCGATACCCCCGGCATTTCCCGCGGCAAGGCCGATGTGAAAATGGGCCAGAAAGGCGCCCACACCTGCGACATCATTTTCGACAATTGCCGGGTGCCCGCCGAGAACATTATCGGTGGCAAGGAAGGGGCAGGTTTCAAGACCGCCATGAAAGTGCTGGACCGGGGCCGCCTGCATATCTCTGCGATCTGTGTGGGCGTGGCCACGCGACTGATTGAAGACGCAGTGAATTTTGCCGCCGAGCGCAAACAGTTCGGCAAGCCCATCATCGAACACCAGTTGATTCAGGCCATGCTGGCGGATTCCCGGGCGGAAATGTTTGCCGGCCGCTCCATGGTGCTGGAAGCCGCCCGCAGCAAGGACCGGGGTGAAAAGGTCAGTCTGGATGCGTCCTGCTGCAAGTTGTTCTGCTCTGAAATGGTAGGCCGCGTGGCCGACCGTGCCGTGCAGATTCACGGCGGTGCCGGCTATATGGCGGACTATGCGGTGGAACGCTTCTACCGCGACGTGCGCCTGTTCCGGATCTACGAAGGTACCACCCAGATCCAGCAGATCGTCATTGCCCGGGAGCTGGCGCGGCAGGCAGGGAATAGTTGAAAGTTTAAAGTGGAAAGTTCAAAAGCTCGTTCCAGGCCAAAGGTAATTGATGGAATCAGTGCCCGCGGTCAAATGCTCTATTCGCTATGCAAGCATAGGTTATTCGCTGCGCTCACCCTTCGGGCCGCCCTGCGGGCGTTACTCCGCTACGCTCCGTTCCCACAAAAAAATCTATCGTTCTTTGGGGCCCTGTGGGAAGCGATGCTCGCATCGCGAATCAGACCTACCGGCGCGGGTCCGGCTTTGTTCGATTGGCAGCAACAGCGATTCACGTTTCAACTTTAAACTTTCAACTCGCAACTCACCCATGTCCCTGACCCGCCTACTCCATTACACCCTCCCCCTGTGCATGCTGGGCACCCTGCTGTTTCTGGTGTTCGACCTGCAAGCCGGGGGCTGGCTGGCGCGCATCGCACTGCTGCTTTATCTACTGGTGCAATGGCCCCGCCAGACCCGGATGGCAAAGGGGATTCTGCTGGTGGTTATCGCCATGGCTGCTGTGGTTGTCTGGCGTGACGCCCAGCCCGTTCCCATTCTGCTAGGGGCGCTGGATCGGCTCTGTTTCTTTGCCACCTTTGTGTCTTCCCTGGGGCTGCTGCGAGTCTCCGCCATGCGCTCGCGGCTGGTGCGGGAGGCCGGCACTACCCTGATCCGCCAGAAACCGGCCCTGCGTTATCCCACCCTGTCACTGGGCACCGCCCTGTTCGGGGTGATCATCAATATCGGCGTGCTCAACCTGTTCGGCGCCATGGTACTGCGCAGCAATACCCTGAAAGCCGCCGGCGGCCATGAGGACATTCAGGCGGCGCGGGAGCGACGCATGATGCTGTCGATTCTGCGCGGTTTTGCCCTGGCGCCACTGGTCTCGCCTCTGGGTATCACCATGGCAGTGATCCTGGCCAATATGCCGAGTCTCACCTGGGCCACACTGGCGCCGGTGGCACTGCCCACCGCCGGCCTGTTCTTCCTGCTGGGATGGTGGCTGGACTGGCAATTACGCCCCGGCCATCTGGCCAGCCGGGTGCCACACACCGCGCCACCCTCCCTGACACCGCTGTGGCAATTCACCCTGCTGGCGCTGGCAATCACCCTGAGTGTTTTCGCCGTGTCGGTGACAGCGGACCTGCGTTTGCCCGTGGCCGTGCTGGTAGCCTGCCCGCTGTCAGCAATACTGTGGATGGCCCTGCAACGGCGGCGGCTGGGTGGCGGCACCGGCTTGCCACGGGCCCTGACGTTACTGGGGAGACATTCACGGCTGATCTTTGGCGCCAATCGGGGAGAAATTGCCGTGCTGGGCGGCTCCGCCTGCCTGGGGGCACTACTGACGCCTCTGATTGATCAGCCTCTGCTATACGAGCTGCTGCAAGCCACCCACCTTCAGGGCGCCGCCATGGCCGTGGCCGCCATGTTGCTGGTGGTGGCGCTGGCACAGGTAGGGCTCAACCCGATCGTGTCAGTCACCTTACTGGCATCCTTGCTGGGTGATGGGGTCGGCGCCGACCCACGCCTGCTGGCCGTGGGCCTGATGTGCGCCTGGAGCCTGTCGATGATTTCCTCGCCGTTCACTGCCTCCATGCTGGTGCTCAGCCAGTTGATTGGCCGCTCGCCCTATCAGATCGCCTGGCGCTGGAACGGATTGTTCTTTGTGCTGGTGGTGCCGATGCTGGCGTTATGGATGATGCTGGTTGCGGCAATATTGTAGGTATCACCCCTTGATAAACCCGTTTCGAATTGCGACGCGTATGGCCTCAGCGGTTGTCGCCACCCCAAGGCGTTGCCGCGCCTTGCGCAGGTGATTCTCAACGGTTCGGTTGGACAAACCCAGGGTTGCCGCAATATCCGCCTGGCGCCAGCCTGCCGCTGTCCATGCCAATATCTCGCTTTCCCGGCCGGATAAAACTCTGGGCGTCTCCCGGTCCGGCATTTCGATAAGGCGGCGAGCGGCAAGAAAAGCCGAGGTGGCCACCAGCCCTGCCGATAGCCGGGCCGCCGGTGACGCATCGATTTTTTCGCCGCCCAGGCTCATCGCCCCCTCCAGCCCGAGTGGTCCGAATATCGGAACCTGCAATCCATGGATGCCAGGCCCCTGTGGCTTGCGAACAATGCGATAATGCTCGCCTTCCTGATCCAGTGTCTTGGTCCAGAAAAATGCCTCGCCGATATCCAGAATATGTCGGGTTACCGGGCAACGCCTGACGTAGGTTTTCGCATCCACCGCTTTTCCGTCTCCGAACCAGTCCCCCTCTACCCAGTAAATGCGGTCGACCAGTTCGTCCAGTGACGCGGATGCCGAAAACAGGACGAAGCGGTCGTAACCAAAGCCACTGGCACAGCGACGAACCGCATCCTGGATACTTGTCAGGCTCTCGCTTCTTTCCAGCAAGAGAGCCACGCGCACGGCGTCATCGGTTGGCACAGGGGTTACTCATTACCCACAGCGTCAAGCAAGGCCTTCGCTGCCAGTTTCCCCAGCGCATTGCCGGCCAGAGGGCTGTCACCGGTCAACATTTTTCGATCCTGGCAGGTCTCTCCGGAGATGTTGTCATTCACAATTTCAAATCCCATGGACGTCAATTGTTCCCCGAATTTCCAGGTCAGATGGCCCGGCATATACCCCATGTCCGGGGTCTGGGCATCCAGTGCATCCGGGAAGGCACAGATTTTATATCCGGAAAAAGAAGGCCCGCCTTTCGCCGCCAGGAAGGCCGCGGGGCCATGGCACAGGGAAATGATGAATTTGTCATTTGCCAGCGCCCACTCCAGAACCGCTTTCATATCGTCGCTCTCTGGCAGGCCGATCAGGGCACCATGGCCGCCGGGAATAAACACGCCGATATAATCCGAGTCTTCGCCCAGTGCGTCTTTCACCACATCTGCCAGCTTCAGGGGCTGCTTGAACTGGCCCCGGAACTTGGAGAACAAGCCTTTCACTTCCTCGTCCTCGGACGGCATGGCCCAGAACTCGAACTTGACCGGGTTGCCGGACAGGGTCGCGATGTCGAATGCAAAACCGGCTTTGTCCAGGTGATACATGGGCAGCAAGGTTTCCACCGGATGGTTACCGGTAGAGAACATGGTGCCGTTGTCAGTCATCAAATAGCGCTCATCCGCACCAACGACCAGCACTTTCCAGCGACCACCGGTATAGGGGGACGGGTAGTCTGCGCCACTCAAGTCTGATTTCGGAGCAGTGAACTGGCTGAGGGAATAAGGGGACGGAAAGAATGCATTGTCTTCCGCCGGGTCCGGAGTGGGACGCTTGTCATCAGATTGCGCTGTTGCCATGAAAACTCTCCATCACTGTATGAGACATTAGTCGCTTCAGTGTAGAACGAGTTTCATGACAGGCAATGAGGGATTTCCCCCAGTGGCAACGCCGATCTATTTCATCATGTGTCATTCGGGCCGCTTCGGTTGCCTTGCCCTTTTCGCAACGTTATTTTGACTCCGGTTCACGCAGCGCTTCTGAACACCCAGATTCCTCCACGGTTCTGCCGCTGCACCCTCCCCTGCTCCACCAGACAATTGAGGTGAGCAATGCTTTCGCCCATGGCAAACATCAGCTGTTGCACATCCAGTTCCCGACGGAACATGACCGGAAGCATGTCGTGGGCATTGTGGGGGTGCTGACGGCAGGCGGCCTGCACCTGATCCAGTTGCTGGTCATGGTGGTCCGCCAGTGCATTGATGCGCTGGTGCAAGCCTCGAAACGGCAGACCATGGGCGGGCAACACCAGGGTGTCCCGGGGCAAGGCATCGCGTATGGCCTTGAGGCTGCCCACGAAGGCGGCCACCGGGTTCGCTTCCGGTTCCGTGGGCCGCACCATCAGATTGCTGGAAATGGTCGGCAATACCTGGTCGCCACTGATCAGCAGACGATCGCTTTCCCGGTAAAGGCACAGGTGCTCGGGAGCATGACCACGACCGATATGAATCTGCCAGCGCTGGCCATCGATGGTCAGGTTGTCACCGGCACCGACAAATTGCGGGTCCACCGGCATGGGCATCACCACGCGACGAAAGCCGTTACCCTTGCCAGCCACCTTGTCCAGGTTGTCGCCCTGCAGGCCATGGCTGCCGAGAAAATGTTTGAAGCGTTCGATGGTCTGTTCGTCGCTGGCGTCGCAGATATGGCTGGCCAGTTGCCAT
This sequence comes from Alcanivorax sp., assembly GCF_014762765.1. GTDB lineage: Bacteria > Pseudomonadota > Gammaproteobacteria > Pseudomonadales > Alcanivoracaceae > Alcanivorax. The sequence continues at coordinate 9,774 of NZ_JABURH010000206.1, read as the reverse complement.
TCGCCCCGACTCATGATGACCGGCGCCTGGCAGTGTTGCTGCAGCCAGCCAGCCATGCCCAGATGATCCGGGTGGTAATGGGTGACGATGATGCGGGTCACCGGTTTGCCGTCCAGTTGTTCGCTGAGCAACTGTTGCCAGATTTCCCGGCTGCGGCGAACTCCCAGCCCGGTATCCACGATCACCCAGCCATGGTGGTCTTCCAGCAACCAGAGATTGATATGGTCGAGGGCGAACGGCAGCGGAAACCGCAGCCAGTAGACCCCGTCGGCCACCTTGAAACGCTGACCTGCCGGCGGCAGATCAGTGAACGGATAGTGTAGTGACATAACCAACCTTTTGTTTTTTCACCACAGAGGTCACCGAGTACACAGAGAAAAACAAACTGCTGTTTGCAACGCCGCTTGTTTCTGAGAGCCGCTTACAGGGCTTCCAGGCAAGGGGTTTTCTCAGTGAACTCTGTGCCCTCTGTGGTAAACCATTATTGATAGGAGCACAGCCATGCGTGCCTGGTGTATTGAGGATCAGCAACTGCAACTGGACACCCTGCCGGACCTGCAACCGGGGCCGGAGGAAATTTGCGTGCGGGTGAAAGCCATCGGCGTAAACCGGGCGGATCTGTTGCAGGTGCTGGGCCGGTACCCGGCACCGCCGGGCACCGACAGTCGCATTCCCGGGCTGGAATACGCCGGGGTGGTCAGCGCCGTGGGCGCGCGGGTGCAGCAACGGAAAGTGGGTGATGCGGTGATGGGCCTGGTGCCCGGTTGTGCCTATGCGGAGCAGGTTGTCACCCATGAACGGGAAGCGCTGACCGTTCCTGATGGCATGGACTTCGCCCGCGCCGTCACCCTGCCCGAAGCGTTTCTGACCGCTTACCGGGCTCTGTTCCTGGAAGGCGGTTTGCAGCCTGGCCAGTGGTGTCTGATTCGTCCGGCCACCGCCGGCGTCGGCCTGGCCGCAACGCAACTGGCCGCAACGCTGGGCGCCCGCCCCATCGGCAGCAGCCGCGACCTGAGCAAGCTGGACACGGCCACCGACATGGGGCTGGCGGCCCAGGTTTGCGAGGACGACACCTTGAAAGCGCAGCTGGATGCGTTGACCGAGGGTCAGGGAGTGGCGGTGATTCTGGATATGGTTGGCCCGGACTGGAATGCCCTGCTCGGCGGCCTGCGTGCCGAGGGCACCCTGGTGAATATCGGCGTCCTTGGCGGCCTGAGCACGGAGCTGAATCTGGGCGCCCTGCTGATGAAACGCCAGACGCTGAAGAGCATGACCATGCGCAGCCAGCCCCTGGAGAACCGCATCCGTATGGCGCAGCTGTTCAATGACCGTCTTGCGCCCCTGTTTGCCAGCGGCCGCCTGCTGCCCCTGCCACTGGAAACCTTCCCCTTCACCGACGCCAAAGCCGCCCACGAGCATATGGCCGGGAACGACTTCAGTGGCAAGCGAGTGATTGTGGTTGGCGACTGACATGCGCAAGGCCCAGCGGGAAACAATATTTGAAATACTATTTCACGTTTTCTGCCCGGGCCTCAATGACCAAAAACATCAGGTCGGGCTACGCTTTGTGTCGACGGCTTGTTAAAGGCTGATTTTTACCACAGAGGGCACAGAGCTCACTGAGGAAAGACGGGAATTCGGTTTGCGCAACGCTTCCTGCGATGGAAATAGGCGAATGGGATCGTGACAAGGAAAAGCAGTGCACCACCAAGGGCATAACGAACACAGAGATGATGTTTTCCTCAGTGAACTCTGTGCCCTCTGTGGTAAAACCGCTTTTCCCGAATATCAGCGCATTACGCGCAGCAAGTCAGAACGTGAAGCCCACCCCCAGGTGGAAGGCGTACACATTCATGTCGGCCACGAATTCCGCGTCGCCCACTTCCGCGTACTGGTACTGGGGCAGGCCCGGGGCGCGGATGAAGGTGCGGTCTACCTTGGCTTTCACTTCCTTGACGCTGATGTACTTGGCATCCGCGGCCAGCCACCAGTGATCGCTCAACCGCCAATCGGCGCCAATCTGCCCTACCCAGCCGAATTTATCCTGAATCTCCAGTTCAGGTTCTCCCACTTCTGTGAGAATCGGGTTGGTGACATGGCTGTCGTAGGTAAACAGATACACGGCTCCCAGACCCACATAGGGCCGGAAGTTGTGGTCCAGGCGGAATCGCTTCACCAGGGTCACCATGGGCGGCGCCACCTTGGTTTCGCCCACCTTTTCGCCCAATGCGGGCACCCCGGTGGGAATTCCGTTGGCCTCGGTGACCAGTGGCTCATCCGCCAGCTTGCCCTTGGCCTTCAGTTCCAGGGTGGGCGGCAGGGCCGCCATGGTTTCGATGGACCAGCCACCATCCCCCCAGCGCAGCTTGTAGCCGATGATGGCAGCCGGAATGGTGAGCGGATCACTGAACGCCTCCCCTTCCTGCTCACCAGGCTCCACCGCCACTTCAGCAATCTCTGACAGGTTGCTGAGCGTGATCGATCGGGTCTTTACGTCCGGGGACATATGGATGGCTCCGAAGCGAAAGTAGAGCCGGTCTTCGCCAAAAATCTTCTGGGTGAATTTCACCCCGGGGTAATCCGGGCCGTACATGTCCTGACTGGCAACATGGGCAGACAGCAACCCCAGCACGACAAACAGGAAAATCCGTTTTTTCGCATCCATTGTTTTTCTCATTATCAACGCTCCCCCGCATTTTCCTGACCCGCCGTGGTGAGGCGGGCGTGGGTGGGGTTGTTAACCACACGGATGCGGAAGTCGTCCTTGGCAATGCCCAGCTCCAGTGAACCCACGCCCTCTTCCGGGAGAATGCCGCCGATGATCAGGTCAAGCAGGTCTCCCAGTACCGGGATCAGAGCACCAAGGTCCACTGACAGGTTCAGCGTCGCGGCAATGGCGGACGCATTGCGTGACTCCAGGGTGATCTGCCCGTTGCGCAGGAATTTCACCGGCCCGGTCAGGTAGGCTGATACCGGCAGGCTTCTCACGTTGGCATCCGCCACATTGGGTATGGCTTGCCCACCGGGGATCAATGCGGAGAGCAGGCGCAGGTCCGGGGCATCCAGCCAGGCATCCAGGCGGGTGATGAAGATCGGATTGTCGATTTCCTCCCCGGTGTCCGGGTCAATCTGGTTCACCACAAACCCGCGCAAAGGCTGCGGGGGCTTGTCGTCATAGGGCCGGAAACGCAGCACCAGTGCACCTGTTTCCAGTGGTAACGGAATGAGATCGCCCAGAACCGGAATGGCCAGCGTCGCGTTGGCGGTCAGTGATGTGCCCATCACATGCTGAGCATTGATCTCCACCGGAATCGCCGACCCTCCTACGGTCTGGATACAGAAGATTTCGCCATCGGCATCTTCCTGGGTGGCGCACCAGCGGCCATTGCCTTCATCGACCAGACCGATATAACTCAGGTCCAGCGGTTGCTTTGGCAGAAACGCCATGGGCAACGCCGCATGGGTAAAGATCTGGTCACCTTGATCCAGGTTGGCGCCGCCAATCAGCCCACCGGTGCTTTTCACATGACCGCGGGCATGATTGTTGACCGCTTCCACTTCATCGTTATCCCAGTTGCCATTGCCATTGATGTCGGTGTACTCCCGGGTCAGAACAGTGGCATAGGCAGCCCCTTCATCCGGGGTGGCGGTGAAATCGAGCAGAATCGGCGGACCACCCTCACAGGGCTGATTTGAGAGAGGACCGCAGGTGCCCATGCCGTTGAGTGGGTCCGTATTGATATCCAGGTTGCCGAAGCGATCGTGGCTGCGGAATACCGGCTCCCCATTGTCACCACCGTTGATCACCAACCGGTACTCATTGCCGGGGATGATGGTGTCCGGTGCTGGCTGCGCCCGCAGACGCAGGCTGTTGCGTCGTGCCGACATGGGAATGTTCTGCCACTGGCCATTGGCCTGTTCGCCCAGACACATGGCCCCGCCTTCACAGGATTCGCCATCGGCGGCAATGATGCCGAACGTCATGGACGCCATTTCCATGGGCATGTTGAAACTTATCTCGATGGGGCGACTGACGTCGTAGAAGAAGGGGTAGTAAAGCGAATCCGACGCCAGGCCGCCCACACACCGGCCAGCCATTTGCACCGTGTTGCCGTCTGCATCCTGGCGCTCGACGCCACGGTCTTCCAACGCACAACCGATACCGGGGTAGGCCCCCAGCACCACCGGCGGCAGTTCCGGCGCGCCATTGTCGGCCGCATAGCTGGCGGTATCGAAAACAATCTGGCCAGTGCCGTCGGTGGCATCCCCGGGTACGAACTGCAGGTGCGAGGGGTCGAACAGATCCTGGTCTTTCAGGCCATCGCCCAGATCCAGGTAATAGCGCTGCCCTGCTGCCAGTTCATTGAGCGGAGTAATCACCAGGTTGGAACCACTGCTACGGACCTGCACCGGCACCGGTTCGTTGCTGTCCTGGCGGAACAACTTCACCTGTTCCATTCCTTCGTCGTGTACCGGCTCGTTGAATACCACGACGATATTGTTGCTCGGTTCTACCTGGACCTGGTTATGCTCCGGGAACGACCCGGTTGCCTGAAGCGGATCGCGATTGAACTGCTCGAACTCAAAGTCCACGTCGGCACGCACACCCAGCGCAAAGTCCGCGCTGACTTTGGCGGCACCGCTAAGCACGTCCAGTTCCAGGGTTCGAAACACCTCGAAGGTCAGCGCACCATCTCTCACATCCACTACACCGACCGCCTGGATATGCATCAGGTTCTGGTTTACCGAGGCATTGCCCCGCGGCTCTTCCGCATGCATGGCAAGGTCAAAATTCATATAGACAAACATCGGCGCATAATCGTCATCGGGCTGGAAACCCTTGGGCCGATAGGGGTTGGTTACCAGATAGCCGGTCACGTCGGTCACAAAGGTGCCAATGATGTCGCCGGTAAACATGGGCGTTCGCACCTCGCCACCCAGCTTGATCGGATCAATACCGGTAATGCGCAGCTGCTGGCCGGCACGGGCAACCACGGGCACCGCGTCCACATGCACATCCGGTCGGCCCATCCAGCCTTCCAGTACCAGCGGCATGGCATTCACCTGGGTCACACCCAGTGCTTCGGTAACCAGGTTGAACTGGTTAAGCGGCAACCCGTGCAGGCGAGAGGTTTGCGGGTAGCCCGGATCCCCCTGGGCCGGCTGCGCTTTCATCAGCTGCTTGATGGGCGGATTGAGATCGACCACGTCATCCTTGGACAGCGTGGGCGTCAGCTCATAGGTCACTGTCTCCAGCACGTCTTCGTCAAAATCTTCCAGACCCTGCAGGGTGAGTGTGTAGGTGTCGCCGCCGATCAGGTCCTCTTTGGGGTCCAGGGTGATGTAGTGGCGCTCATTGAGAATCCTGACATCCACCAGTTCCCCGGACTGCTGATGCTCCAGCTTGACCGTGTCACCGTAACGGACGGTGGTCTCCACCAACGGCTCGGTGAAGGTGATGCGCACCGGCGAGAAATCCATGAACGGGAAACGTTCTTCTGCAACAGGCTCCGGCAAATAGGCCCCGGGATTCTCCTGGTTGATGGCCAGTACCTCGGGAACCTGGTCGGGCAGCGGGTGGTACTGGCGGGTGCGAAACGTAATCAGCGGGCCGTCCTGATCATCCAGGTTGACGATGCCTGAGGCGATCTGCGGCGATACCCACAACCGATACTCTTCACCGGGGCGCAGACCTGACATGGAAAAGGTCAGGGTATATTTGCGGTTGGAGACCTCGGCACTGGCCATATCCACCAGATTCCCCTCGCTGTCGGCAAGGCACAGGGCACCGGCAAAATTCTCACCGTCAGGCTGGCACTGTGCCTTGGCGGCAGCCTCATCAATGGCGCTGGAAAAGGTCAGCAGCAACTTGCTGCCGAGTGGCAGATCCACCATGCCATCCGAGGGGTAGGCATAAATCAGAGCGTCGCCGGGCTCCGGAGGGATAAACACATCCGGGTCGTCTTCACAGGCATTCAGCAGGGGATAAAGCAGACATAAAACAGCCAGGCGCTGTATCGGTATTGTGCGCATCCTTTCACCCGTTTCTTGTTTTTGGAGGCAGATTTTTCTATTGATTCCGGGGACAGGATTCAGTGGCGGGAGGACGGGGACAAGTTATCGTTTGTAAGCAAAAATCCACATAATGGTGTGTTTTATCTACCTGATAAATAGACACTTTTTATCTTCACGTATACTTCACACACAAAATTCTCAACCAATTCAACGGCTTTTGAAGACCGGCTTTTTGCTCAGAAATTCTGCACTAAAACTTTGTTCGTAATCGTTGGTTGACAAGAAAAACCGCAACATGACGTTTTGTATCATGCTGCGGACAAGATGACGTCTCATTGGTAACGGATACGCAGTGCGGTAAGCACCGTCTTCAGGTGGGGAACAGACACCCTGTGGCGCTCTGCAATCGCTACCACATTGCCGAGAATGGCATCCAGTTCGATGGGTCGGTCACTCAGGTAGTCCAGTGCCATGGAATTTTTGTAGGCGCCCATCTTGCGGGTACCGGCCAGATTTTTTTCCACCAGATCGTCCGGGAGCGGATAGCCATCGGCAGCGGCGACGGCCATCACCTCTTTCATCATGGTACGAACCAGGTCTTCGCCACCGGGGGCATCAAGAATCGATAACGTATCGGCCCCATTGCACAGCACGCTGAGAGGATTGAACGGCGCATTCCAGACACACTTTCGCCAGCGCTCCCCCACAACCGCTTCGCTATCGTTAACCTCAATGCCCCCTTCCCTGAACAGGCCGCTCAAGCGGCGACAGTGCTCATCAAACCCCGCGGGAAAATTGCCCATTACCAGTTGGCCGTAGGCCTGATGATGAACCTCACCGGGGCCCGTGCGGCTGACAGCGATAAATGCCAGGCAGCTCACCAGAGGATGCTGCGGATAGGCATCGGCCAGCTCCCGTTCGATATCCAGGCCATTTTCAATCAGCACCAGGCCGGTGTGGTCGCCCATCCAGGGACGCACCAGCGCGGCACGATCCACGCCGGGCAACACCTTGACGCAGAGCAGAACATAATCGGGAAACGCGTCCGGGGTGTCATCCGGGCGATACACCCGCTCCGGCTGCCAGGACAACTCCCCCAGTGGGCTGGTAAAACGAAAGCCGCCCTCCTTAACCGCGTCATAATCCGAGCGCAGCACCACACTCACCTCACAGCCAGCCCGTTTAAGAATGGCCCCATAAAAGCTGCCGATGGCACCGGCACCGACGATCAGAATGCGAGGTTTATCCGTCATAACAGTGTCTCTTTATCAAGCCCTGCCGCATGGCATGCAAGGGCCACAACGACAGCAGGAAAACGATTAACAACAACCAGAAAGCCCGATCAAAACCAAATTCAAAGGCCTCTGCCAGCGACAACGCAGGATCAGTCTGCCCATAGCGATCACTGAAAAATTGTATGCAAAGGGCGCACAGATTCACGCCCAGGGCACCGCCGATCTGCCGGGCGAAATTGAAAATGCCCGAGCCCTGTGGAATCAATGCCGGTGGCAGCAAGCCCAGTGCCCCGGTGGACGATGGCGGCATCATCAACCCCAGCCCCACCCTGCCCAGCAGCGTCCACCACACCAGCCATACCGCCGATGTCGCCAAGGTGGCACCCGCCATCAGCGCCATGTTGAGGACAAACAACAGCAGACCGATGATCATGATGCGGGTCTCGGAAAATCGGTCGGTAAGGTGTCCGGCCACCGGAAAGGTGAACGCCATGGCCAGTCCCGCCGGCATCAACATCAGGCCGGCACTGGCGGCGCTTTCGCCCAGTACCTGCTGAAAATACAGCGGCGTCACATAGGTGGAGGCGAACACCCCGGCCCCAATCACCATGGACATGAGAAAGCTGCCCGTGAAGCCCGGATACGCAAAGACCCTCAGATCCATGAGAGGGTGGGCATGGCGCCGCTGCCACACCACAAACCATGCCAACGAGACAGTGCCAACAAGCAACGTGGTCAGCAACCAGGGGTCGCTCCAACCACGGCGATGGCCATTGGCCAGCCCCCACAGCACTGCCGTGATACCCAGGGCCAGCAACAGCACGCCAGCACGGTCGAGGCGAACCGGTGCCAGCTGGCGATCCTTGCCGGGCAGGTACCGCCAGGCCATCACCATGCCCACCACACAGGCCGGCAGCACCACCAGGAACACCGCCCGCCAGGACAGGGTATCCACCAGCACCCCTCCGATGGCAGGGGCAATCGCCGGCCCCAACACCACGCCAAGCCCATAGATTCCCATGGCCTGGCCGCGCCGGTTAAGCGGGAAGACCTGAAAGATGGTAATCATGGCCAACGGTTGTACCAGCCCGGCCAACAGACCTTGTCCGATACGGGCCGCCACCAGCAGAGGGAACTGCTCACTGACAGAACCGATAATGGACACGACGATAAACAGCCCCATGGCCAGCAGATAGGCACCACGGGCACCGAATCGCTGGGCACACCAGGCATTGAGCAGCATTCCCACGGTCATGGCAGCAAGAAAGCCGGTGGCCAGCCAGTGCACCTGATCCTGGGCGAGCTGAAACTCCACCATGATGGTGGGAATGGCCACATTGATAATGGTGGACGCCAGCACCACGGACATGGTGCCGAGCATCACGGTTATGGTGGCCAGCCAGCGGTAGCGTGGCCCATAACGGTCGAACAACCGTTCGACCTGGGCCTCTACCGACGCCATTACCGGGTGGGGTCCTCGCTGACCTGCACCAGCAGCTTGCCGCGATTACGTCCGGTCAACAGGCCCTGGAAGGCATCCACGGTGTTTTCCAGACCCTGGACGATATCTTCCTGGTACTGAATTTTTCCAGCCTGCATCCAGGTACTCATGTCACGGACAAAGTCCTTCATCAGGTGGGCGTAATCGAACTGGATAAACCCTTTGATCAGGATCCGCTTGACCAACAGCTTGGTCAGAAACGCGGGCAACTGATCCGGTCCCTGAGGCGCTTCGGTATCGTTGTAGTGGGCGATGCGACCACACAGGGGAATGCGGGCGAAATCGTTGACCTGCTTCATCACCGCATCGAACACCTTGCCGCCCACGTTTTCGAAATAGATATCGATGCCGTCCGGGCACGCTGCCTTGAGCTGCGCGTCAAAATCCTCGTCCTTGTAGTTGACGCAGGCATCGAAGCCATAAGCCTCAACCACATGCTGGCACTTGTCCGGCGCCCCGGCCACGCCTACCACACGGCAGCCTTTCAGCTTGGCGATCTGACCAACCACCTGCCCCACGGCCCCGCTGGCGGCGGACACCACCACGGTTTCACCTTCTTTCGGCTGGCCGATTTCCAGCAGCCCGGCATAGGCGGTAAAGCCCGGCATGCCCAGCACCCCGACGGCGGTGCTGATGGGCGCCTGCTTCGGATCCAGCTTGCGCAGCATGGCCTTGCCCTGCACGGAGTATTCCTGCCAACCACCAAAACCGAGCACGTAATCACCGGCTTCATAACCCTCCAGGCGCGATTCCACCACCTGGCCCACGGTGGCGCCCTGCATCACATCACCGAGCTCCACACTGGCGGCATAGGACTTGGCCGGACTCATGCGACCGCGCATGTAGGGGTCCAGGGACAGGTAGATGGTCTTGATCAGAACCTGTCCGTCTTGCGGGGTTGGTATCGCCCCTTCGCGCAGGGGCAGATGCTCAGCCTGCGGCATCCCCTTGGGGTACTCGGACAGAATAATCTGGCGATTGATCGTCATGGTGCTCTCCCGGATTTCAAACCTACCTGTAGGA